>URPG01000040.1 GCA_900549675.1 uncultured Oscillospiraceae bacterium
TTGCCACTGGGTTGAGCACACAAAACCTCTATTTAATTAAATTTAAGTTATTTTAATCTTATCATTTACCTTAAAATGAATCAACTGTTTTTCATACATGAATTCAAATTCTATATTTTAAATATTTATTTCTTAAATTATTATGCAATATGTCTATTTCTGAGGAGAAATTTTTCTTACTGTATCACCTTCTATCACTTGCCCGCGTACCACTCTTACACCACTGGGCTCTGTTTTTCCCTCCATTCGTTTCATTAACAGCTTTACACTTAAATGAGCCATCGCTTTAATATCGCTTTCATAGGTGGTAAGTCTGACATTGCCTTGCATGGTTGTGTAAAAATAATCAAAACCCACTACAGAAATATCTTCCGGAACACGATAACCCCTCTTTGCCAACTTTTCAATAAGCACATAGGCACTCTTATCACAATTACAGGCAAATGCGGTAGGTAAATTGTTAGGTAAATTGAAATCTATTTGGTATTGATAACGGTCGGCACTGCGGTCTAAAATCAGCCGGTCCTCTCTTTCCTGTATTCCGTTGGCACATAACGCTTTGCAATATCCCATATAGCGGTCCATAATACTGTGTGTAACCTGTGGTGTACCCACAAACCCTATATCGGTATGTCCGCTGTCAATCAATTTTTGTGTCACCGTCTGCATTCCATGGTAGCTATCTGTCACCACATAATCCAAATCATTATCTGTACTGTAAAAATCCACACAGACAACAGGATTTTGATAAGATTGCCTTAAAACCGAAAAATATTTTTCTTCCAACTCGCCAATAATCATAATGCCTTGTACTTCTGTTTCCAAAAAAGGAGGTGTAAAATTTTCAAGTCTTTCTCTTTCGGTGCTGATAATTTCCAGCATGGTTAGACTGCCTTTTTTTGTAGCCTCCTGTGCCGCATATTTATAAATTTCCATATAAAAAGAGGGATATTCTTTGACATATCGTTCCGCTATAATGATACCGATGCGATACACCTTTTGTTCGGTAAAATCATTTTTTTTAGGCAGGCTATAACCCATCTCCTCAGCTTTTTTTTCAACTCGCAGTCTTAAATTTTCACTGACTCCTTTTTTTCCTTTTAAAGCGTTGGATACACTCACGATACTTACGCCCAGTTCGTTGGCGATGTCCTCCAATTTCACTTCTTTTTTCTGTCCCATGATATTCCTCAATTTTCATAAATTTTTATTTTTTATTATTTTTATTCTATCATTATCTATTCTCAAGGTCAATTTCTTTAGAAAAGTAGTCATTTTAATAATAATAATTTACAGGAGGATAATATGGTACCAATCCACCAAAGTACTCTTGCAATCTCATTGCCCTATATTCCAGTGCATATCGTGATTTTCTCATAAAAATACCTCATAAATAGATTTCGATTTTTACCGTGTCTATTTATGGGGCACCCTATTACAAAAGCGTTCTTTTGCGGTTTATGTTACATTTGGAATGTCGCTTACCATCAAACAGATTATTTCTTCCAGCAAAATTTTTAGTGTCATTATTTTTTCAGGGTTTCTTTTCATGAAATTCTTGCAGTTCACGCACAAAAACCTTACCTAAAACGTCTAAACGCAGCAATATCATTTTTACAGAGCTCCAGCTTTTTCTGACAACTAGCCTTCTGCACTCGGATAAATTCACCTTCAGAAAACATTCTTATTATCATGAAGAAGTATCGATAAAATAATCTATCCTGATATTTGATAAACAAATTCTCCATGCACCCAGACGTGCGGCATCTTTCCGCCGCAGGGAAAGAAACCGCACGTTAATATTCTATTGCAATAATGCCGGATAGCTCTCGTCTATCTCATCAACAACGACCAGCATTTTTATCAAAACTTCGATTTTTCATAATTATAGGGAATGCTGGTTCCCACCACTACATCCTCAATTTTTTCAATAATCAGCCAATCATCCATGTTCCCCTGATGGTCAAAAGCAAGCGGAGGATCAATCCGCTGAATCTCTTTAAATTCCACCAAACACAGGCATTTTTTATGCCAGCGTGTACGTTGCTTGTCAGTTAAATTCAGCTTGTCCTGATTTTCATCAAAGGCTTTTACGATTTCATCCTCCGACAGTTTCACGTAATTTTGTACGGATTTTACAACGGCTTTCGCAGCGATAAGCGCTGTACCTTTTTCCATGAAATACAGCACTTCGTCCTCAAACACCCTGCTATGCGGTATTTTACGTCCTGCCGCACCTCTTACCACCATAGTTTTTGTTCCAGTTAGGATTTTGTCCCACTCACGCTCACCCTTTTTGCCTGCGTTATCGCAGTAAACCAAATGTACCATAAAGCATCCTCTCTATCTTTTGAATTATAATTCTATATTCTCCGTTTTTAAATCACAATAATGCCGGCCTTTTATCGCTGTGAATTTTAATACACAGTAGTCCGGATCCGTTACACCCTTTTTGTAAAACATTGTGTCTCCTATTTGCCAAATATCTTGTTTTGTTTTATCATCCTCCAATACCTCCATTGTTCCAATCAGCATAACGCCTTCATAGCGAAAGCGCCCTTTGCTGAAAAAATATATGCTTGCTTTTTCATTAGCTCTATACTGACTTACACGCAGAGATGATGTGTTTGTTGTGAAATAAAAGCTATTGCCTTCAATCTTACGCGCTGTTAGCATTGCTTTTATATTTGGGAAGCCCTCATTATCAACAGAAGCAATGAATGCTACTTTCTGCTTTTGTATAAATTCCAATATTTTCTTTTTTGATTTCAAATTTGGTTCCTCCTGCCAATTGCCTAATGGCAATAGATTTTCTGCCCTCAGTTTCATTTTATAGAATGTAATTTAAAACTCTATATTCGATGCTTTTCTATAAACGCTGCACTTTTTTCTTCCAGAATATTAAGCCCCTCCTCTTCAATCGGAAAGTGCCCTGCGCCTGTAAGCAAATGCAGTTCTTTTTCACAAGCCAGCTTATCATAAAATAGGCGGCTTAACGTGATGGATGTCCATAAATCGTTCTCCGGATGAAGAAGTGCAAAAGGCATTTTAAAATTTCCCGGCTCTATGCGGATATCGGGATGTAACATCGTATACAAAAAGTCCAGCGTAATGCTTGCGCCGGAAGATTTTTTATCCGCCATCAGTAATTGGGCCAATTCTCGGTGATTGACAATTGCTTTCATATTGGCAACCCACTTCATAGGAATGCGAAGATGTGGAAAGCATTTTCGCATTTGAGCCATAACAGGCAAGCCGAAGCGCACAAGGTATGGATTGGACGCTGTGCTTTCTCTGACAATTTGCAGCCTTTGATCCAGTATACAGGTTGCCAATACCCCCCGTATTTCAGGTATCTGGCAAGCAACCTGATAGGCTAGCATTCCCCCTGCGCTAAGACCGAATAAAAACAGCGGTAATTTTTCTTTTGCATAATGCACAGCAATTTCTACGCCATTTTCCACCCATGTATTGTAGTTTACGGTACCTGTATACGCACTGTATCCATAAAGAGGCATATCAGGACAAATGACTTGATAACCGCTTTTGAAAAGCGGAACCGCCAAAAAAGAAAGCAGACGCCCATTGCCTCCAACACCATGGAACAGGAGTATCGTTGCCTTGGGGTCCGCCGGCGTGTAAATATCCAAATGGATGCGATTACCACCCTTTAACTGCAAAAATGTTTCTGTCGGTAAGGCCTCCGGGTAAAGTCTGTTTTTTGGGGGAAGGTACCTCTGCACCTTCCTCCACACGGAATCCTCTTGGTACAATTCGTATTCCTCCTGTCACAAAGATGTTACTTTTTTATTGGGTTTTCTCTTGATTTTCAGCAGCTTTTCCATATCAGGAAACAGCGAGGTATCGGAGAGTTCAAACATCATCCACTTTCCATCGTGATAGGTGGTGGCTTCATCGTAAATGTGCTGTACTTCCGGTGAATACTTATCTCTGTCCGCTTCAAATTTTGCTCTTTCCTCTTTCCCAAAAATCAGCATAAAGCCGAATACACTGGGTTTAGCGTATAAAGCGCATAGCGTTTTGCCGCCCCTGCGGTATTTGTATTCGTAGGTCCATTTTTTACCCCCGCTATTCCAGCTGCGCTCCATATCATATTTGGATTCAATCAAATCGGTTAGCCTAATCCAAACGTTAAATAAGGGTTCTCCGATTAGAGCAATCATGTCTTCATTGGTCGGTATTTTTTTAAGCATTTCATTTCCTCCACCTATACGCAGGTTATATTTCCTACTGCTAAATTTCTGATGATTTGCCTTTCATCAAGCTTTTATGATTAGGAGTTGGGCGGAATCTACCTTTCCATATTCCCGTGCCAAAGACTTTTTTATGGCTGAACACCGTATTGGCAGAGCTATAAAGAGAAACTTTTCTCTCAATAGAGAATTTGTAAACCTATTGTTGTATTTTTCTATCTCCGAAATATTGGATTAATATGATGATTAAAGCACTACCTGCAAGGATACCGTCCATAATGCCCTCCGGTAATAAAAACATCATCAGCATTAAAGTAAGCACGCAATTTATTAAAGATAGAGCCAACCCCCACATTCTGTTTTTTAACAGCCCAATTGCCCCCATAATCCTCAATACTCCATAAATTGCACCCATTATCATCATTAAATACAGATTGTCCTGAAAATATTGTAATTTGAATGAAAAGTATAAATTGATATCAAATTTATCCCTTGACAACAACAAAGATGCTATCAAACACAATACGCCGCCAAGCTCCATAAGGCCGCCATGTATAATCATTATAATGGAAGCAATTTTATATTTTTTCATAAATACTTAGATCCCTCTCAATTTATCCGGTACTTTTGCTGTCACATCTCTGTCTTGCTTGCTTTCAAAAAGAACACTCTGAACCAAACGCTCTACAGAATTCATCAAAATCCAATCCCCATTTTTAGGTGAAGTAAAAGGTGGTGTACCCCCAAAGGATTCAATGCACAGGGCTCTGTCAATCAGTTCTTTTGGTATGTTTTTTTCCACAACACGCTGAAAAGTGTTTGGATAAGCATTGCATAAGAAAAATGCTATTCTTTTTGACAAAAGCTTCTGCCTATTATGTTCCATGAAGTCTTTCATCGGTCTATAGATTTTTCCAAATCTTACCCCCGAGCCTAAGATAACTACATCATAGCGTGCGATATCCGGCTCTTGCTTTGACAAATCACAAACGGAGCCAACTGCAAGCTTATCCGCAAGCAATTCCACACATTTCCGGCTTGCACCGGATTTTGTTGCATATACTATGAGCGTTTTCATAAACTTATCCTTTCTTTTTCATTCGAGAAAAAGTAATAATTAGCAGGCACAGGGCGATAATAAAAAGTACGGTCACTGCTATTTCATACCCTAATCCAAACTCCGCCTATCAATCATAATGAATAACCGAAGTAATACTCGTGGTAACCGCGCTAATGCCCACTGCTGTTTTTATGTTTCAGCATCCTGTTTTATGGTTTTCGCACAAGTTGTTGATTAAGCTGTCAATAAATCGGTTTCGTTGCTCTGCATTGGATACATCAATACCGCTGTACATATAAAATGTCTCTTTGTTAAGCCCCGTTATCTGAATAGGATAAAGTATCTGTAAAGCCAGAATTCGGAGTTCCATATCATCTTTTTTATCCCCAAATATCTGTTTAAGCAGTGGGATAAGATGCAAAGGCGTCTGCATATTCCCCTTCATGATGTCATTGGATAAAACAAAGTGCATTAACTTTTCTTTTTTGTCTGACAGTGCATAAAGCTCTCTCAGCATCGACTTTAGCTTTTGGATGGGGGATAAATGCGCATAGCTGTCAGACTTTGAAAAATCCGAAATTATTTTCGCCATTCTATCACCAATGGCGATAGAAAGCAGGTTGTCTTTGCTTTTAAAATGATAATTAATAAGACCAATCCCGACATTGGCACGCTGTGCAATTTGGCGAACAGTAATCTTATCAATATCCTCTGTTTCCTCCAGCAGGGTTTTAGCCGCATCAACAATTAACTGCTGTGTTGCCTGTTCTTTGGAATTCATATGCCATATTCATCCTAACTGAACTATAATTGAACATGTTCAGTATAGCTTTTTTTCATATAAATGTCAAACACTTCTGTGAGCAATTTCCGCTCTAAACAACAGAAAAAAGCAGCTAAAGGCTGCCCTTTCCTGTTCATATTCTCTTATATAGTTTTTATAGTAAAGCTTAAAATTAACCTGATGCGTTTTATTTCTTCCTCGACTTTTTGTCTTCCAATATCCGTTATAATCTATTTTTTTATTACTATCACAATTATCACCATAAAGGAAAATCGATTTTTCCTTTACCAATGCATGAATGGCTTCATATAAAGTGACATCACCCAAGATAACTCGTCCATGGGTTTCTTTTTTGAGAAATTGCTTTATTCCATAACCAGGATTAGATGAATACACAGCCATTAAAACAAGAAAAGTGGTTTCTGTATATGTATTCATTTCTAACCTCTATCAATAGATAATCATCTAAAGGTTGCAAGCCAAAAGGTGTGTTATTGTTTTTATTCATCTCGATTTCTTGTAGATACTTTACTTAATTTGGTAAATAATAATAAAAAAGGAGTGATACAATGCAAAATATATTGATCCGGGCTGTTTTTTTGTATCTGGCCTGTCTGCTGGTTATGCGCATTATGGGGAAAAGACAAATTGGGCAATTACAGCCGTTTGAACTTGTCATTAGCTTTTTGGTGACACAGCTTGCCGCTTCTCCCATGGGAGATTCCGGTATTCTTTTCATGTATGAATGCTTCTTTAAAGCTGACATCTCTGGGATTGATGAACCACAAATCTAATGAATGAAGCATATAATATATATGCTTTCACATGGGCATATTACAGTATTCCTTATTCCAATATGCATTGGGTGCACAGTCTGTCACATTCTGCACCTCCCATAATGCTCTTCGTGTTTGGTCAGCAATGATGCTAGCCTATAAATCTTGTTCCATTTTTACTTCCCTTAAAACGAACTCTTGTATAATGTGATTTTGCAAACTTATCATAATCATACTTCTCCATATTAGAAAAGACATGGCTTCTCTTGACGAAAAGCTATGTCTTTTTTGTGTCATTAGGTCAAAATAAATGACCAGCCGGTTACCGGTCACAGCACATAAAAATGACATGGACCCATAGTGGAAAAAAGATTTTGGTGCCGGAGGTCTCTATCTAAAAGTTGAACCACAAATTGAAATTTTGCCTTCCCATTACACGCAATACCCGTAGCTATATTTCCAAGTATCTATTCTTTATGCTTTTTCTTTACTGCATACCACAGTTCGACATAACCCATGTCGGGGTCTCCGCCGTACACCTCAAAGTTCATGCCGTTCACTTGCTCGTATTCGGCAGTAGGGAGCCATTCTGAATAAAAGCGTTTGTTCAAATGGTTAACGACTTCAACAACTTTATCCCATTTTAATTTTCCAGACGGAAATATAACCCATGTGTGCGCCGGAATATTTGCCACGGCATATCCGTCAGACTTGCTGGTTTTACCCTTAAAAGCGCATTGCATATACGCGAATGTGCCGGGTTCCGTTTGTTTGTAATCACATACCCCGTGTACTTTGCATAGATCGGAATTGACAAATGGCGGCAAATCTCCGGCATCTGCCGCAAGTTTTTCATATGCGCCGTTTGCGTGATTTTGATTCCACATCTCATGCGGATTATTCTGATATGTAGTGTTATCATGCAGAACATCTGCACTTATACCGCTTCCGTCTGTCCTGAAAATGCCCTCGTAACCAAAAACTTGGAATGCCTCCTTGCTTTCAATGCGATAATCCATTTCTTTCTCTCCTTTGATTGAAATTTGGAAAGAGACCCTTGGATACGCTTTCAGCGTTACGCCGTCGGAGCGCGCCTCCGTTGGTGTAACCCCATGGAGCGTTTGGAACGCGCGTGAAAATGAAACTGGAGAATCGTAACCATACTTAAAAGCCAAGTCAATAACCTTGATATCGCTGTTTTGCAATTCGATTGCCGCCAGCGTCAACTTTCTTCTGCGAATGTATTCCGTAAGTGAAATATCGGTGATAAATGAAAACATTCGGTGAAAGTTGTACGATGAACAGCAGGCAATTCGCGCCAACGCCTCTTGATTGATTTCGCCAGTAAGATTATCTTCCACATATGCGAGTGCCATGCTCATACGATTTACTAAGTCCATGAATCTCCCTCCCTTCAACAAGTATAGAAGAAATGTTTTTTATTGTCGCAACATTTTTAGCCGAGTTTTGTTTGGTAGACTGCATAATATAAACAAGTTGAATCTCATACAGCCTTACAAGGTGCTACATATTTTTTTATGATAAACACATTATACAGCACCTTACCCAAAGTTTCTACCAAAACCATTTTTTGATTTTACGCACCATAATAGTAAAAAATAAACTCTTTGATTTGCCAGATACATTCATCATATAAAAAACCAAAGTGTTTTTCGCCTAATTTTTTTACCGTGTCTGTTTTTCCTCGACCCCTTGAAACCGGATCATGCAATAAATAAAGCGAAACACCGTGCTCAAATGACCGCCATAGAAATATCGTCAAGAGTTATCACTTACCCACCAACACCTTTGAGTTCGACTGTTACTATGAAAAAGGAGAAATTTTCCGTCACATCGAGACATATTTTATTGCGTTTCAATGGCCGACATCGTATTTTGCTAAGTATACTTTTCGGTTTAGCAGACGTGACTATGTGCAGATTTATTTGACAGTATTGCTTTTTTCTATCCACCTTTAAATTGTCTTACTCAAAGGATAACCACATTAAATTTTTATGTCAGCACAACAGGAGTTGGTTGCTTATTTAGATTGCTACAATAATCGAAAAATCAAGACAAAGCTAAAGAGGGCACTGTCTGCAATTCACAGACAACAAGCCCTCTCAGTTGCTTAATTAAAATTATTGGTCTATCTTTTTGGGGTCGCTTCACCTTGGAGATTTAGTAACATAGCTTAGGATATTATCAATAAAGAAATAATCCGAACCCTGTCCTTGTTGGAATGGGTTCGGATTATTTTGCTTTGGCGCGCCGCGAGGGATTCGAACCCCCGACCTTTTGGTTCGTAGCCAAACACTCTATCCAACTGAGCTAGCGGCGCAGATAAAATAACTATATTCAAACAGCTTATTTATTATAAGCTTGTACAGCCAAAAAGTCAAGTCAATTCTTAAATTTTTTTCGCCTTTCTGTCTTTTTAGGTAACAGTTCAGCCGGCCTCTTAAAAAAATATGCTGAATTTTTGAAGTCCTGGTCAGTTGCATAAGTGGATAGGTAGTCCAAGACCAAAGGGTTGTTTTGATTTTGTGGATAACTTTACGCTTTCAAGGAATTGTATTAAATCATCGGCATCGAAAATCCGATGTTTTATCATAATCTTTACTACTTTATCCACATCCGTTTCTGATAAAATACTTTTTTCCACCGTCAAAATGACGAACCTGCCGTTCCCCAAAATTCGCTTATTTTAAGCATTTCTGATATAATGGAGGTATCAGAATTTCAAGAAGGGAGTTCTCACATGGGCGGCAATTATGAGAAAAGTGTTTTCAATCAATTGACAGAGGTCCTAACAAAATTAGATGCTTTGGAAGCCGAACACAGACAAGACCGCAAGGAAATCAAAAGCCTTACGGATGAAGTGGTCAGTTTGCGCAAGGAAAACACCAACCTAAGGGAAGAAGTATCCTGCCTCAATCAAAAAAACGCCGTCATGGAAGAGGAAGCCAATAAGCTGAAAGATGAGAACCGCATTCTCCGTAACGATAATGAACGGATGAAGCGAATCCTTAACAACGATAGCTCCAATTCATCCATCCCACCCTCCAAAGACCAGAAAGGAAAAGCACCCAATACTTTCAATGGCAGAAAGCCAACCAAAAAGAAGCAAGGAGCCCAGCCGGGTCATAAAGGGAGCAGTCTGTCAAAAGCGAACGTCGAACAAAAGATTCGGGAAGGACTTTTTGAGCATCGTATTGAGGAGATCGGTACCCCGAGCCGTGATTATATCACAAGATACCGCCTTGACCTGGAGGTAAGAACAGTTGCTACCGAGATCCGTATCTATGCGGATAGCAATGGAAAATTTCAAGTTCCTGATGAGCTAAAGGCGGAGGTATCCTATGGCAGTAACATTAAGGCAATCACGGCTTTTCTGTATAGTGAAGGCGTTGTTGCAAATGATAGAATCTGTACCTTTATCAATTCTCTTTCAGGAGACAGTCTCAGTGTTTCAACCGGCAGCGTGTATGGATTTTGCCGAAAGTTTGCAGAGTCCTGTTCTTGTGCGTGCAGTATCATTGATTAAGAACTGCTTAATTCCTATGAAATTTGTACTGATGCAACGCCAGTCAAAACGGATGGGAAACAGACCTACATCAGGAACTTCAGTACGGAGAACAATGTACGCTACTGCAGTTGCGAAAAGAAAGATCTGGATACTCTTGGCAGGTTTCAACTTCTTAATGAATTCGCAGGTACACTTACTCACGATCATGAAACCGCCCTATATCATTTCGGAAGCAGACATGGTGAATGCAATGTCCATCTGGGACGTTATCTGTTAAAGAATACCGAGGAAACCGGCAATGTATGGAGCCATAATCTGTGCGGCTTCTTGAACGGAATGAACCATGCCGGAAAGGAAAGGAGGCTTCAAGGATACAGCAGCTTCTCTGCCGACCAACTGGAGCGTTACAGCCAGCGGTATGATGAGATCCTTGCCGTGGGTTTGGAACAGAATAAACAAACCCAAGGGCATATCGCAAAGAAAGAAGAAAAGGCATTACTTAACCGCCTGAAAAAGTATAAGGAAAACCATCTTCTGTTCCTGTACGATTTCCAAATACACTTCAGCAATAACATGAGTGAGAAAGATCTTAGGATCTGTAAAAACCGCCAGAAAATGGCAGGCGGATTCCGGACGACATCCGGCAGGCAAATGTATTGTGAGGTTATGAGTGTGATAGAAACCATAAAAAGAAGAGGCCTCGACATTTTTCAAAGTATTAATGGTCTCATTAACGGCACGCCAGTTATAAGTTAACTGGTGTATTAGCCGTGGAACTACAGGAGGCCGTCTGAACTGTTACCTTTTTAGCGAAATATAGGTTTTTATTATCCCTTTATTTTGTTCCGGATAGTGTCGACCGCACCGCTAGTATCTTGCCGACAGAATCATCTACTCGTTCCATGGGGATTTTGCCGTCTATTATGTCAATTAATATGGCTTGATAA
>URPG01000041.1 GCA_900549675.1 uncultured Oscillospiraceae bacterium
TTGAATATGGCTGCCGTCATATTCACGAGGACGAATACGATTGAATTTCTCGTTATACAGGCTGACAAGCATTTGTCTGCGGCTCTGGTCTTTCCATATCCAATCTTGAAATGCTTCTTTTATCAGTTGTTGTTTGGACTGCGCAATGGCTGTTTCTTTGGGATTCAAAACTGATTTCGGTTTACCGTCCTCTACCACATAATCATAGACACGGCTATCTTTTAGATTCAGCGTATCCTGAATAATGTTGTAGGCATTCGCACGTTTAGATCCGTACTTCTGATTTACTTTGAGATTGCCGCTGTCCGAATTTTTACCGTAAATTGTCCATTCGGCAGTGGGTTTAAAATAAGTAATCTTGATATTTTGTTTTGCAAAGTACGAGGGAGTCAGCAGCTCATCGACAAATTGCTCTACTATCTTTTTTGGCAACCAGGCAGAACCTAAATTGACACTGATTTCTGCCGCTGTTAAATCCTTGGGAATCACCTTTTCAAGATATTCTGCATTAATTTTATAAGCAGAGTCTTGATTTGCCTTTTCTTTGGCTACAATCAGTTTTGTTTTCACATCGCCGGAGAGATATTCATCTGCAGGCAAATATTTCGGTTCACTTGAATCCTCTGCCCCTGTAAATTCGGGATTGAGGAAAATGACACCCTGCAGACCTGTATAGATTTCCGATTCTGTTTTTCTCGTCAGCTGACACATATAGGGTATATCGACACAAGCCTTTTCTCCGATAGACAGTGCTAAAGCTTCCTGCGCTGTGTCGGCATGGGTAATAACTTGTTTTGGATTAATGGTGCGACGGGTAAAGATAGCTGCCTTTGACTTAAAATTGCCGTCATCGTCAAAATTTTCCAAAGCCGATAAAACCGCATACGAGCCGTCACTTTCAAAAGCTTTTTTGTTGAATTTGCTGTTAAGCAGTCCATTCTTTTTCATAAAAGAATCATACAGCTCATTCAGTTTTCTTTGCTCTTGCTGAATAATCTTCTCCGGGTAATCATCTGTCTGCAAACGGATAAGTTCCCGCACGCTATCTCTTATTGCAACCATACCACGAATGCGTTCTTCTTCCTTGGCATTACCCTTAAACTCTTTCATTCGGCTATTTTCACGATAATAGAGCGTGTTTTGAACAATACCAAATGAGAAATTCTGCAAATCCGGATGAGCAGGGACGGACAAATCTTCATTCTCATCAAGTTCGATGTCGTTCTCTTTTTCATAGAATTCAGCCTGTATTCTGCTAATAGCATTTCTTAGCTGTTCTTCAAGATTTTCTCCGGTAGCTTTGCAGGCTGATTCCGGACCAAAAGGACCAGACACCATTTCCATTTTTCCGAGTATCATTTCCGGATGTTCGGTGAAATAGCTGTTCATGGTGATATTGTTTTCGTCCATGCCTAGATGAATCCAGTCTTGATCCAAATCTACCATGCGGTCACGTTTTTGGAGAAAAATAATATCAGAGGTAACTTCTGTGCCGGCATTGGCTTTAAAGGTGTTATTCGGCAACCGAATGGCTCCGAGCAGTTCCGCACGCTGAGCAAGGTATTTGCGAAATTTCCCTGTTTTTTTATCAAGTGTGCCTTTGGATGTAATAAAAGCCATGACACCGCCGGGGCGGAGTTTATCAAGTGTCTTGGCAAAGAAATAATCATGAATCTTGAGGTTTAGTGTGTTGTATCGGCTGTCCATGACACTGAAATCACCGAACGGAACGTTACCGACTGCTCCATCAAAAAAGCTGTCCGGCACTTCTGTTTTCTCGAAGCCCTGAACAGCTATGTTTGATTTTTGATAGAGCTGCTGTGCAATCCGTCCGGTAATGCTGTCAAGCTCAATGCCGTAGATTTTACTGTCTTTCTGCATTTCCGGTGGCATCATGCCGATGAAATTACCTGTACCACAGGCAGGCTCTAACAGATTGCCCTTAAAACCAATTCGTTCATAGAAGTCATACATGGCACGTATGACAACAGGCGGGGTATAAAAGGCGGTTAAGCTGCTTTCTCTTGCCTGTGCGTATTCTTCAGGAGTCAATAGGCTTTTTAAATAGTGATAGCCGTCGTGTTCCTCTTCAAAATAATTTGCTAAACCGCCCCAGCCGACATATTTTGATAAAACGGTCTGCTCATCGGGAGAAGCCAAGCGATTCTCACGTTCACATTCCTTAAGCGTAGCAATTGCTGCTACATTGCAGGCAAACTTTTCACTTTGTGAGCCTGTTCCAAGCTGATTATCGGTAATTTGAAATTGGTTGCGATTTAACTGCGGAATTTCAGCATGAAATGAAGTCAATTTTGCTTTTTGAGGTTTCTTGGGTTCAGCAATTATCTGTACTTTCTCTTCGGATTCTTTTGCCACTTGAGTGGCAAAATCAAACATTTCTTGGACATGAGATTCTGATTCTGCACGATAATGGTCAAGGCTGTTTTCTGCGACTTTTTGTATGGCAAGCCGTTCGCTTTCTGGAAGCTTATCATCTATAATAACAATATTGCCGTCCGGTTCTACTCGGGCAACAATGGGGGATATGGTATCGGGATTACTATCTTTAATATTACGCACCAAAAGGCGGTCGTTTACGTAGCTGTAATCTAGCTGATATTCAGATTCAGATTCAGGTTCATGAATAAAGACTTTTGGTTGATTATCCAAACTAATTTCTTCTGCCTGTAAATAAACCAATTCGTCGAAGTCCAAAGCTTCTAGTGCCTCACACAAATGCTCCATAGATGAGTATTGATCACTTTCTGTTAGTACATCATCTACATACACATCAATGGAGAAGTCAATGAGGTTCACAGACGCTTGAATTTCATACTTTTCGTCCTCCGTGGTCGTGTAAGCGACATCGACTTTAGCAAGATTAGAAAAATCAGCAGTGGCATTCTCATCATCATAATCTCTTTGCAGAAATTCATTGATGAGTTGTTTGGCTCTTGTCAGTTCAGCACTTTCATCTTGAGTGAATTTCATCAAATGGCCATTGGCAGAGTTGGATTTCACTTTTTCTTCAAATTCTGCAATTCCCATTTCTTTATTCATAAGAGGAAAACTATTGTCATACAGTAGCACAGTATCATCATGAATTTGCAGTATATCATACTCTGTAGCACCCATATAGACGGTATCACCGACTTGATACACCAATTTCTTTTCAAACAGTTCATTTAATTCTGCCTGAAACGCCCATGCATTGCTGCGCTCATAGACACCCGATGTTGCACCCTGTACTTTTTTCAGATAATCTGAAATCCGGCTGACTTCGGCCGGATTCTGCAAATGCGGTTTCATTTCCTCGGCGTTAACACTGCTGATTTCCTCCAGACCATAATCGGAAAGAAAATTCTTCTCATACCCGGGAAGATTGCGTATATAGTCCGCAAGCCTGAGTGCCAGCGTATCCCGTTTTTCGGCAGGAGGCGTATCACGTTTTTCGTCAATGAAACGCTGTTGCTGCTGTTTAATCTCTGTTTGCCGCCGCATTTCCTGATACAGTGGATATTCTTCTTTTTCTTTGGGACTTAAATAGCGATTATCTTGAATGAGTTCTTTAAGACGTTTTTCAACCGTTGGCCATTTTATTCTTAAATCAGGGTTAGTATACGAACCATACTTTTCAAAGGATATTCCTCTTTTATCACACCAAATATGCCCCTGTTTTCCATCTATGTAAGTAAATGGATAACCACCTGTACCATACTCTTTCTTTAAAAAAGCAATGTTCTTTTTGCTGTCCTCATTTCTTAAGAATTGTTCATAAATACGGTATTTTCCATCTGAGTAGGCACTCCCACTCTGCAGAACAATGTCAATATCCTCCTGAGAGATAGAAAAAGCAGAGGATTTATCTTCCTCTGCTTCTTGTATGATATTTTGCTGTTCCTCTACGGTAGGGAGGGAAACTGCATTTAATTGTAAATCAGTTCGTTCATCACGATTTCTTTCGCCCGACTGCGGATATTGTTCATCAGACCGACCCACTTCATCATGTCGGTGTCCTTCATATTCTCCGTCAGACCCTCGGCTTTCGCCATCTGTTTGACTAAGGTTTCCATTCTCTCGAATGCCATCTCGTCCACTTCGTGCAGGTGTTTCGAGAGTGTCCCTTTCAGATACATGTTCATGTATACTCCGTGATGGTGTTCTTTCAAATATTCTTGTCTCTTCTGACCCCAATGCCCCAGCGACGCTTTCTCTTCCTCCGTCGGTTCCCGCACTGCTAAGTCCGGAATGTAATATTCCCCCTGCAGTGTGTAGCTGATTCCTGTTTCCTCGTTCGTGTAATGTTTCGGCAGCTCTTTGTTTTTCATATTCTTCCCCTTTTATAGATAGTTCTAAATTAGAATTATTATACTCTTTTATGCTTACTTTTTCAATTGGCTTTTGCAACAAGATTTCTTTATTAATTTGTGCAATTTGTTTTAAGCCAATTTGAGTGGTATTGCTTACTGAATCTCCAATAATATTGACGAGGTCGATTGTATCACAATCAAGCACGAAACTGAAATCGTTAGGTTCAAAAAATTCATCAGGATTCATACCACAGCGATTCAATAGCATATAGGTGACACTATTTTTCAGAAATCCTCTAAAATCATCCCGAACATGATTATCATCTACATTCTCTAAGAAACTACCATGTCGATTTCCTAGAACATCCGGAAGAAATTCTTCTAACTTTAAAGATATAAGGTGTTCGGCTATGAGATCAATATTTTCGTAATTGCTGTTTCTACTTTCTAGACCAAGGGATTCAGTCATTTTTGATAGTACTGCAGATCGGTTACTTGGTTCTAAACTCCATACTGGAACAGCTTTTACAGCTTTACCGGGTATGGTATCACTAATATCAAAGAAATATTTAAGCTGCTCATGTCTTGCGTTACTGTCAAACACAGCAATACCGTGTGAGCCGCCTTTTACATACCGTCCAAACAATCGATTCCATTTATCCAATTCTAATACGGCTGTTGCTTCTGGTTTTTGTGCATATACTAGCAGTTGTTCACTAAATGACAACTTGTAGTTATTGCCGGCAGACTTTAAAAAAGTTTGCCAAACCACAGGACTTTGTGTGATCTGCTTCAACGTATGATGATATAAATTTAATATTTCTGCGTACTTTCGAGACATTTTTCCACTCTCCTAGCGGGGTATTTTTCTTTCATCTATATCTAAACTATCTTCTGTTACAGTTAACGTGACCATTCCACTGGTTTTATGGATATAGGTAGTTAACCCTTTTTCCTTAGCTTTCATAGCCATTTTGGCAAAGAGGCTATAAAATTCTTTTAAAACTTCCTCCATTCAAACCTCCTTTAAAACAGGAAACAGAACCCCTGCCATTCAGATGTTCTGTTTTTTCCCTCAGACCTTTTTATGTTTTTTCTTCCATATAATCGTTATAATACCAACACCGGAAACCGACAAAACCACGAACGGCAACACAAGATTACTCCTATCGCCTGTTTCGGGAACAGGTGGCTTTTCCGGAATTTTCTTGTTTACAATTTCGATGGTAACCACTTGCTCGTGGTTCGTTATATTAATATCAATTACCTTCTCAGACAGCTCATATCCTTTAGGCGCTTTAATTTCTTTGGCTTTATATTTGCCAAACAAAACACTGCTAAAAGAAAAACTGCCGTCATCAGCTGATGTAGCTGTCATGATAGCAGTCTTTTCATTGTATTTAGTTTCATCTGCTTTAAACAAGCCAATCAAAGCACCTCCTAGACCTTTTCCATCCTCACTCACTTTCTTTCCATCAATACTGCCCCTGATTGGCTGATTTTCAAAGCCTTTCTCGGGAGTGGTTTCAAGAGTCACAATCTGCCCATCCTCAGTGATTTCAAATGGATAGTACGTTGTATCCTTGACAAACCCAACAGGAGCCACCTTTTCATATGCTAAATATTTGCCATACCGCAAACCCTCAAGCTGATACAGACCGTCTTTTTCCTCTTGTAATTCATCATATAACTTATCCATTTCAGCGTTATATTTGCCGTCACCGTCAACATCTTGGTAAACTTCAAACACAGCACCGGACAGCTTGTTTTCTAGATTTTCTTTATCGACCTTGGTCAGCTGCACACTGCCTTTGATTGGCTGATTCTCAAAGCCTTTTTCGGGAGTGGTTTCGAGATTCACAACCTGTCCGTCCTCAGTGATTTCAAATGGATAATAGTATTCGTCCTGGATAAAACCAACAGGAGCAGTTTTTTCGTACGCAAGATATTTGCCATGTGTCAGCCTGTCAAACTCATAGATACCGGTTTCAATTTCTTCCATGCTGCCGATTAGCAAATCCGTATCTTCTGTGTATTTTTCATCACCGTCAACATCTTGATAGATTTCAAATACAGCACCTGATAGACTATTCTCGGGCAATTCCATATCGACCTTGGTTAGTGTGACTTTAGCACGCTTTAAGGTGTTTTCAATCGATTTGCCCTCATTGGCCATAATTTCCACCACCGGGATATCCTGTCCTTGATAGGTAAATTCCACCGGATATTTTGTATCCGATAGGATGTACTTTTCGTTTGTAGCGATTTCTTGGATATAGAATTTACCAAAAGGTATATCCGTTGTAAAGGATTGCAAACCGTCCTCTGTCATGGTAACTGTTTCCATTAGTCCGTCTGTAGGGATAATAGAGCCGTCTTTGGCGGTGATTTCTTCGGCTGCAAACAGGCCAAACTGCACCTCTAAGATTTCACCGTTCATGCCGGCCTGATATTTTTCGTCTTGTTCCATAATTTTTTCAAGGCTAATTTTAACTTTCTGGCGTTCGTTATACCCTTGGATTTTTGTTTTGGAGAGCAAAACTTCCTGTCCTGCATAGGTGAGTTCAAACTCAATGGGTGTATCATCTAAAACATAACCCTCTGGGGCTTTGGTTTCCACCGCCTGATATTTGCCCAAATACAAACCTTGACTGGTGATTTCCCCCGTATACCCAGTTTTGACTGTATCTACAATTTGCCCGGCCAACGCTCTGACCGTCCCGTCCGGTGTGATAACATCCTCCATGGCGATAAGGTCATATTCAGCACCGAATAAGCCTTGTACTTCATAGACAGGCTGATAGACGTCTGTTTGTGTAATTTGTGATAATACTTCACCTTGCTTTACAATGGTGACTTTGCCCATTTGCGGGAGATTTTTCTTTTCGACTTTTACAATGTCGATACCATTGTCCTGTTCTGACAAATCCTGCGTAATGTCAAACTCCACCGGGGTACTGTCTAAAATATAGCCATACGGAGCCTGCACTTCGATGAGTTGATAACCGATACCATACGGCAGTTTTTGAGGGGTTATTAAGGTACCGTCCTCACTCGTATAAAAGGTGTCGATTTCCATGTGTTTCGGATAAGTCACACGCATTTTTACGATATCACCTACGGGGTCTAAAATCTGGAACCCTGCGCCAGCGTAAGGGATTACATTACCTGTTTCAGCGTCCTTTTTTACTACTTTTAGGTATCCTTCAAAAAAGCTGTTATTGATGATATAGCGATAGGTTTTGCTGTCCTTGGCAATATACACCTCAAAAGGCGGCAGCATATCTCGGCCGTCCCAACTCTTGGTCTGCTCAACGACATACACACCATGGGGCAGATTAATAGTCTGGTCGTAACCGTCCTCATCACAAATCAAGTGGTCACGTTCGGTTTCTTTGGCATTAGCGTAACTGCCGGCAGACTTCAAATATACATCAAATTCAGCGCCAACTTCGGGCGTTTCAATCTGTGTTTCGCCGTTGTCAGTATGTTTCACGATAGCGATTTTTCCCTTTATAACATCTTCGGTTACAGTTAAATAACGGGGATTGAGTTCAATATGCGTATCGCCTGGGGCAACGCCTACTTTGTAAATGGTAGGATCAAGCAAATAACCAGGTGACGGTTCAATTTCCCGCAAAGTGTAATCGATATCACAATGATAGATTTTCGTCGTAAAGCTATTGTGACTATCTGTCACATAAGTATCAAGTAAAACATCACCTTTAAACAGTCCATACTTAGCCCCAACAAGTGTAGCGTCACCTTGCGCTGCGTTGTACTGGCTGTCTTTTTTGGTAACAGTGAGCTGCCACTTTTTCAAGATGTTTTCAAAATATAGTGTGGTCGTCTGTCCGTATTCAAGCGTAAAAGTTTGCGCCGGAGGAACTACATATTTTATCGGCGTGTTGATTTCAGACGCTGTGTAAGTAATCTTCACGTTATTTTGGTCGTACACCCTCATATCACTAACATCAATTTCGCCTTTGTTGTTAGTGGTTTTTTCCCATGTCTGACCGCCGCCAGTAATTCTAAACTGCTTTCCGGCAATGTCATCATCTTCCGATACTTTGATAAGCTTCAGACTTCCCTTTTTCAGATTATTTCTGAAATTGAGAGTAACAGTTTCTCCATATCTCAAGGTGAAAGTCTGCGAAACAGGCTGAATATATCGCAAAGACGTACCGATTTCTTTAGCTGTGTATTGGATTAGATTGTTATTCCTATCAAAAACAATCATATCGGATACATCAATCTGTCCCGCAGCATTGGTGGTCTTGATATAAGTTTGCCCGCCGCCTGTGATTTCAAAGGTAAACCCACTGACAATGCCGTCTTCGGATGTTTTGATTAACCGAAGATTTCCTTTTTTCAGATTGTTCCGAAAATTCACCGTAGTGGTCGCATTTTCGGATAAAGAAAACGTTTGACTGGCGGGAACAACATATCGCCCGGGAATGGAGATTTCTTTTACCGTGTAAACAATTTTGTTATTACTGCTGTCCAAGACACGCATACCGCTAATGTCAATCTGTCCGGCAGCATTGGTGGTCTTGGTGTAGGTTTGTCCACCGCCAGTAATCTGAAACGTAAGACCGGCTAAGATTCCGTCTTCCGACGTTTTAATGAGTTTTAAACTACCTTTTTTCAGATTATTCTGAAAGTTAATCGTGGTGGTGGTTTCCGGCTCAATCGTAAACGTTTGACTGGCAGGAGCAACATATCTGCCCGGGACAGACACCTCTGTGGCCGTATAGGTGATTTTCTTGCCGTTGTCATCAACGGACGGCAAGGTTAAGCTAATGACACCCGCTGAATCCGTGGTAGCATTGTAAGTTTTTCCTCCACCGGTAATGGTATATTGCAGTCCAGCTACAACACCGTCTTCGGAGGTTTTGACTAGTCGCAGAGTACCTTCTTTGATGATTTCTATGTTTACACGTAGTCTATTTGGGTCACCACGGCCTAGAACTACTACGTCTTGTGATGTAGGTTTGTTGTAATAAATGGGTGTTCCTCTAAAAAAGCCTGCAGGTAGCATATATCTAAAAGTAAAGTATCCCTCTTTTGAATCTTTAGTAGCTGTTAATGTTACTGAATTTCCAGACTTTTTGATAATCAAACCGGATGTATTAAGAGCAGGTGTGTCTTCATAGTTTGCCAAAGCACCATTTTTATCTGTTAAAGTGATGGTTTGCCCAGGTTTTAACTTTAAATTTGTGTTTGAGAAAGAAGCTTTTTTAAAATAACCATCTACTTTAGGCTGAATCTCTTTCTTGAAAGCATTATATTCTGCCATAGAAACCCAAGGCGCCCATTCGGGATGACCTTTATAATACAGATTTTTAACTTTAACACCTTGCTGTTCCCAAATGTATAATTGAACCATATATTCGTTTTTTAAAGCATTTCCGCCTCTTGTGGTACGTCCGTAAAAGTCGGCTAAACTGATTCTTTGGTACATTTCATCGGATACTTCTTTTGGAGTATATCCGCCCTCATAAACATTCGGTATACCCACGCCATGCTCTACACAGTAGGCGACTTCTCCGGTTTCTCTTAATCTTTTCGGATACCATCTATCCTCATTATATCCGTCAGAGAATTCCTGCTCAATAAATTGAACATCGTCATATACTAGTTCTACTGTGTAAACATTTGCTCTAGCCAATGACGTAGTGATAAATTCTTCTCTGTTGTCATATGGGATTAGTGGATTTTTTTCAAACATATCTTTGGGGTTAACAACGATATAGTTGCTTGAATCCTCCTGCGGAGGTTCGGATAATTCTTCATCTTTAGATACAGGAGGTTCTTCTGATGTAGGATTTCCACTTTCTGTTGATTCACTGGAAACTGAATTATCTATTTCTGGTTGACTTTCTTTTTGCGGACTATCTTCCTCCTTTTCTGATGATTTATCTGCGGGAATAATAGGAGCAGCACTGCTGCCCGATGTATCATCAACTGCCAATGCGGTCAAGGGCAGATTGGTGATAAACATCACTAAACACAAAAACAGTGCTGCCAAACGATTGACTTTCTTGAGTTTTTTCATGTCGACAATTTCGACTCCTTTTTATGTTTTTTCATCTATATAAACACAGCACCTGCCATGCCGTGGAATTTTCGGCATAAGAAAAGCGCATGAATTAAAATCATACGCTTTTCTTCACCTATTCAATTTTCTGTTATAATTTTCTTTAGACTTAGTACCACTTTACAGTATATTTTCTAGTAGCATCAGAATACACAACCCACTCGCTCCAAAAACCAGTTAATCCTCTATCTTCAAATTCTTCAGTGGCCATATACCCATATGCATAATCTGCTAATGCTTCCGGTGTATCAAATAATCCGTCATAGATTTGACCTTGTACAATGTATGGTTCTTCATAGACGGGTTCTGGCTCAGGGGCGGGGGGTTCTGGTGCGGGTTCCGGGTTTGGTTTAGCAGGAGCTGCCGGGGTTGAGTTACCACCGCCACCATTTCCGCCGCTATTACCACCGGAATTAGACGGTTGGTTAGCATTATTATTGGCCGGTGCATTGTTTTGGGGTGTTTGAGGCGTTGTGTTATTTTGTACCGGCTCGGCTTTTTTGGTTTGCTGTACTTTACCGGCATTGGATACCGTATATTCTGTGTTATCTTCTGCCACAACGGTGTAGCTGCCATCTTTCTGTTTTTTAGCCTTACCGCCGACTTCTTTAGCTTTCTTGTCGGCTAAAGCTTTGATTTTTTCATCATATAGCTTGCTGATGTTCTCTAATTGTTTGGCATAAGCCTTTTTGTGAGATTCATTTTTCAGCTTGTCAACATCAGATTTGAGAGTTTTAATG
>URPG01000042.1 GCA_900549675.1 uncultured Oscillospiraceae bacterium
CGCCGACGCCGCCTATGTAAAAAAACAGATTGATATTGCCCTCTCTTTAACAGACAAGCCTTTCGGCGTGAACATCATGCTGATGAGTCCTTTTGCCGATGAAGTTGCCAAGTTAGTCGCCGATGAAAAAATAGACGTTGTCACCACAGGCGCCGGCAACCCCTCTAAATTCATGGAACTGTGGATTGCCGCAGGCATTAAAGTTATCCCCGTGGTTGCTTCTGTCGGCATGACAAAGCTTGTCACCAGAGCAGGTGCCACCGCGGTTATCGCTGAAGGCGGCGAAAGCGGCGGCCATGTCGGGGAACCGACGACCATGACACTGGTCCCGCAGGTTTGTGATAACACGCATTTGCCCGTCATTGCCGCCGGCGGTATTGCCGACGGGCGAGGCATGGCGGCGGCTCTGATGTTAGGTGCTGTGGGCGTGCAAATGGGCACACGCTTTTTGGTTGCAGAAGAATGCGGCGTACATCCCAACTACAAAAAGAAGATTCTAAAAGCCAATGATTTGGCAACCATTACCACGGGCAAACGTTTGGGACACCCTGTCAGAGCCCTGCGCAATCAGTTTGCCAAAGATTATTTTAAAGCCGAATACAGCACAATCTCTGATGAAGAACTGGAAAAACTCGGCGGCGGTGCTTTATACCGTGCCGCTATTGAGGGCGATGAAAAAACAGGTTCTTTCTGCGCCGGGCAAATCAGTGCCTTGGTTAAAAAAGAGGAGCCTGCGGCTGATATTATTCTGGATGTTATCAGCGGAGCAGAAAAACTTCTTTCTTCTGCCAACCGCTTTCTTGCACAGAACTAAAAATTGCTAACCAGCCAAGAAAGGACTTTATCATGGGAAAAATTGCATTTATCTTTGCGGGACAAGGTGCCCAATACAGCGGCATGGGAGAAGAACTCTTTGCGGCAAGTCCTGCCGCCAAAACTATTTTTGATTTTGCCGACACCATCCGCCCCGGTACTGCCTCTCAATGCTTTTCGGGCAGTGAAGAAGAACTTTCCGTCACAGAAAATACACAGCCCTGCCTATATTGTGTCGATTTAGCCGCCGCTATGGCTTTGACAGAACAGGGGATTCAGCCTGACTATGTCGCGGGATTTTCCCTCGGTGAAATCGCCGCCTTAACTTTTTCGGGAATCTTCAGCCCAAAAGACGGTTTTCAATTTGTTTGTCAGCGTGCCAAAGCCATGCAAAAAGCCGCTGAACAAAACCCGGGGGCTATGGCCGCCGTTCTCAAGCTTTCCAATGAACAGGTAGAAGAACTCTGCGCTTCTTATGAGCATGTGTATCCCGTAAATTATAACTGCCCCAAGCAATTGGTGGTAGCAGGAGAAAAAGCAGAACTAGACAGCTTTATGCAAAAGGTAGGCGGGCTAAAAGGGAGAGCCGTCCTGCTAAAAGTCAGTGGCGGTTTTCATTCTCCCTTTATGGACAGCGCCGCAGAGGAACTTTCTTCCGTCCTTGACAGTATGGAACTTCATGAACCAAATATTCCCGTATATTCTAACCTTGATGCCAAGCTTTACACCGCTGAGGAGGCAAAATCACGCATTACGGCACAGATTAACCACCCCGTTCGTTGGCAGAGCATTCTTGAGGACATGGCTGAAAAGGGTGTGGATACTTTTATAGAAGTAGGCCCGGGCCAAACCTTAAGCGGATTGGTCAAGAAAACACTGAAAAACGTCCGTGTTTTTTCGGTGCAAGACAAATCCGGTCTTGACGCTGTCCTTAATGAGTTGAAATAAAAAATACATATTACTGTGCGCTGTATTTTCAAAGATTTAAGACAGTGACTGAAAACAAGAATTATTATTAACTTCAGAAGACTAAAAATGACTTTTATCGTAAAAGTTTGGAAAGGACTTAACTATTATGACATCATGTGAACTGACAGGCAAAACAGCCATTGTAACGGGAGGTTCCCGAGGGATTGGCCGTGCCATTGCCCTGAAATTAGCCTCTTTAGGTGCCGATATTGCTATTTTATACGTGGGCGACCCCAACGAAGCCGCCGAAAGCTGCACTTTGATTGAGAAATTGGGTGTAAAAGTAAAGTCATATATTTGTGATGTTTCTAAACTGGAAGACACACAAAATTCTGTTAAAGAAGTTCTTGCAGACTTTGGCACGGTTGACATTCTCATTAACAACGCCGGTATCACTCGTGACGGGCTTATGCTCTCCATGAAAGAATCTGACTATGACGCTGTTTTGGACATCAATCTAAAAGGCGCTTTTAATATGACAAAAAGCTGTTATAAAACGTTTATGCGTAAAAGAAGCGGCAAAATCGTCAATATTACGTCTGTTTCCGGCATTATGGGTAACGCCGGACAAACAAACTATTCATCCTCGAAAGCCGGTTTAATCGGTCTTACTAAATCGGTTGCCAGAGAATTGGCCGGCAGAAATATCAACTGCAATGCCGTGGCCCCCGGCTTTATCGCTACGGACATGACACAAGAAATTGCAGAGAACAACAAGCTGCTCTCCTCCACTCCTATGAACCGTATGGGTACACCCGAGGATATCGCCAACGCTGTTGCTTTTTTAGTTGGCCCTTATTCTGACTATATCACGGGTGAGGTCCTCAAGGTAGACGGCGGCTTAGCAATGTAATCTTATGGTTTCATCTTGATTTTAAATGTGTTATAATTATGTCAATTTCTTATTTTTGTTAATTTATAAATTATATGGAATCTGTCCTTTAAACGATATTGAAGAAACATGCTTGGGCATGTCGTGAGGTGAGTGAATGAACAGAGTAGTTGTAACAGGTTTGGGTGCGATTACGCCGCTTGGCAATACCGTGCATGATTTTTGGGAAGGCATCCAAAACGGAAAATGTGGTATTGGCCTGATTTCTAAGTTCGACACCAGTGAATTTAAGGTAAAAATAGGCGCTGAAGTCAAAGATTTTGATGCCTCAGCTTATATGGATAAATCGGATATACGGAAAAATGATTTATTCGCTCAATATGCCTTAGCGGCCGCTACACAGGCCATTGAAGACAGCAAAATTATTGGTACTGTAGATCCTGAAAGAATCGGAACTTATGTAGGCTCCGGTATCGGCGGCATACAGACCTTTTCAGAAGAACAAAGAGTATTAATGGAAAAAGGTGCTAAAAAGGTTTCTCCTTATTTTATTCCGAAATTGATTGCCAACATTGCCGGCGGTATCATTGCGATTAAATTTAACCTGCAAGGCGAAAATCTTCCGGTAACCACTGCCTGTGCCACGGGCAACAACGCCATTGGCGAGGCATATCGCGCCATTAAGCACGGTTATTTAGACGCCGCGGTAGCCGGTGGAGCAGAGGCCGCTATTGTTCCCGTAGGTGTTGCCGGTTTCTCCAATATGAAGGCTCTCACCACCGAAGAAAATCCTAAAAAAGCTTGTGTTCCTTTTGATGCCCGCCGCAGTGGATTTGTTATGGGAGAAGGTTCGGGTATTTTGGTCTTGGAAAGCTATGAGCATGCTGTTGCCCGAGGGGCCACTATTTACGGTGAAATTGCCGGATATGGCGTAACCTGTGATGCACATCATATTACTGCTCCTCATCCGGAAGGACTGGGCGGGGCAAAAGCCCTCAAAAAAGCCTATGACGAAGCAGGCGGCACCGACGACATGAGCAAGCTCTATATCAATGCTCACGGTACCAGCACCCCAATGAACGACCGCTGTGAAACTATGGCGATTAAACAAGCGCTTGGAGAAGAAAATGCGAAAAAAGTCATGGTCAGCTCTACCAAATCCATGACAGGCCATATGCTTGGTGCTGCCGGCGCCGTAGAAGCCATTGCTTGTATTTTGGCACTGAAAGACGGAATTGTTCCGCCCACTATCGGCTATGAACAGCCTGACCCGGAATGTGACTTAGATTATGTACCCAACCAAGCCCGCAAAGCTGATATTGCGTTGGCGCTTTCTGCTTCTCTTGGTTTTGGCGGTCATAATGCCTACCTTGCTTTCAGAAAAATAAAGGATTAAGATAAAGGAGAAAGCTATGGATATCAAACAAATTGAAAAGCTTGCTAGAATTATGCAGGATACGGGTCTTACCAGACTCTCCATTTCAGAAAACGATATGGATATCGAGTTGGAACGTTCTACCGAGCTAAATAATTACTTACGTCATGTCATTCAAGACTCACAGGCGGCCTCCGTAGGAATTATCGGATCTTCAGATGGTCCCACTTCTATCCTCACTTCTGAGTCTGACAAAGCTGCGGCTAAAGAAGAAGGCCGTATTGTCAGCTCTCCGACCGTTGGCGTATTTTATGCATCTCCATCGCCCGACAGCGATCCTTTTGTACAGGTGGGTTCAAAAGTCAGCAAAGGGGATGTGGTTTGTATTATTGAAGCCATGAAGCTTATGAACGAAATTACTTGTGAATTTGACGGCACCGTTGCCGAAATTTGTGTGGGCAACGGTCAAACCGTAGAATACGGCCAGCCGCTGTTCCGTATTGTATGAGTGATTTTGCTTTTCAGCTTTCTAGCTTTTAAATATCTTATACATTGAAAAACACAGGCACTGTGATACTTGTGCAGGAGGGACACCATGAATAAAGAAGAAATTAAATCAATATTGCCCCATAGAGAACCTATGCTTTTAGTGGAAGAGGTCAATCTGGTTGACGGTAAATCTAAAGGTAAATATACCGTTAAAGGAGATGAATACTTCTTGCAGGGACATTTTCCGGGCAATCCTGTTGTTCCGGGCGTTATCCTCTGCGAAATGCTGGCACAGTCTGCCTGCGTTTTATTGGCAAGCGGACAAACCGAAAAAATGACGCCTTTTTTTACAAGCTTGGATAAAGTGAAGTTTAGAAATCCCGTGAAACCCGGAGATGTATTTGAAACCGAATGTGAAATCACCCGCACTCGGGGAAATTTTTATTTTGCCAAAGGCAAAGGAACTGTCGGCGGTAAGCTGGCTGTCAGTGCTGAGTTCTCTTTTGCTCTTGTAGCAGAAGATTCTGCAAAGGCATAAGGAGTTTTTATGTTCACAAGAATTTTGATTGCCAATCGAGGCGAAATTGCCATTCGTATTATCCGAGCCTGTAAAGAAATGGGTATTTTCACCATTGCAGTATACTCAGAAGCCGATAAAGAATCCCTCCATGTTGCTTTGGCCGATCTTTCGATTTGTATCGGCAAGGCCCCTGCCTCTGAAAGTTATTTGGATAAAAAAAGAATTATCAGTGCGGCTTTGGCTACCAAAGCACAGGCCATTCACCCTGGTTATGGCTTTTTAGCGGAAAATGCTGAGTTCGCCAGAATGTGCGAACGTCATGGTCTTACTTTTATCGGCCCAACCTCGGAAATTATTGCTAAAATGGGGGATAAGGACACTGCCAGAAAAATTATGAAAGAAAATGGCGTCCCCACTACACCGGGCAGCGATATTTTGAAAAACGCACAGGAGGCCAAACGTGCGGCTGCTAAAATCGGTTATCCGGTTTTAATTAAAGCCAGTGCCGGCGGTGGGGGAAAGGGTATTCGTTTAGTGACCAACGCCGACTATATGGAAAAAGAATTTCAAACTGCTTCTACTGAAGCCGAAAAGGCCTTCGGCGATGGCCGTATGTACTTAGAGAAATTTTTAAGTCCGGTTAAACATATCGAAGTACAGCTGTTGGCAGATGAAAAAGGCAATATTGTTTGCTTGGGAGAACGAGAATGTTCCATCCAAAAAAATAATCAAAAATTGATTGAAGAATCTCCTTCTCCCGCAGTGGACAGTGAAATGCGAAAAAAACTTACTGAGGCTGCCGCCAAAGCGGCAAAAGCTGTGGGCTATATCAACGCAGGAACCGTCGAATTTTTAATGGATACCAACGGTAATTTTTACTTCATGGAAATGAACACCCGCCTGCAAGTGGAACATCCTGTGTCGGAACTGGTAACAGGCATCGACATTGTCAAATGGCAAATCCGTATTGCGGCCGGCGTGCCGTTGGATTTTAAACAAAAAGACATCGAAGTGAAAGGTGCTGCGATTGAATGCCGCATCAACGCCTTGAGCAGCGGTAAAGTAAACTTCTTTATCATGCCGGGCGGTCCCTGGGTTCGTTTCGATACCTTTTTATATCAAGGTTATTCCGTCCCGCCTTATTATGACTCCATGCTAGGCAAACTCATTGTTTATTCGTCTACAAGGGAAGAGGCGATTCGCAAAATGCAATCTGCCTTGTGCGAACTGGTGATTGACGGTACCGAAAATAATATTGAAAGTCAAATTGAAATTGTGCGTGATCCTGATTTTAAAGCGGGCAATTATTTTACAGATTTTATGAAGAACAGGAGTTGATTTCTTGAAATTAATGGGATTATTCCGTTCACCGCAAAATGAACTGGAAAAAGGCGGGCGCAAACCCGGTGATGAAGAAAATACCGGTATACAGACAACATGCCCAAGCTGCACTGCTGTTCTCAATGAATCTGATTTATGGGAAAACGAGAAGGTTTGCCCCGAATGCGGATATCATTTCCGGCTCGGTCCCCGACAAAGAATCGGATTTTTAACCGATGCCGATAGCTTTGAAGAAATAGACGGTGATTTAAAAAGCCGTGATATTCTACAATTTCCCGGATATCCTGCCAAATTGAAAAATGCACGTTTGGCTTCTCGCGAAAAAGAGGCTGTTTTATGCGGCATTGCCACAATTGAAGGTGAAAAAACGGCCATTTTTGCCATGGATCCGGCTTTTATGATGGGCAGTATGGGTACAGTCGTCGGAGAAAAAATCACCCATCTGTTTGAATATGCCACTGAGCATGATTTACCGGTAATTGGCTTTACAGTTTCCGGCGGTGCCAGAATGCAGGAGGGGATCCTCTCACTTATGCAAATGGCAAAAACCAGTGCAGCCGTTAAAAAACACAGTAACAAAGGTCTTTTGTATATTGTTGTACTGACAGACCCTACCACAGGCGGCGTGACGGCCAGCTTTGCCATGGAGGGTGATATTATCTTAGCGGAGCCGAAAGCCACCATTGGCTTTGCCGGTGCCAGAGTCATTGAACAAACCATCCGGAAAAAACTGCCGGCAGGATTTCAAAAATCCGAATTTTTACTGGAGCATGGCTTTGTAGATGCAATTGTCAAACGCAGTGAACAGCGTAATGTACTGGCTAACCTGCTCACAATGCACAAAAAGGAGGTATGGTGAAATGGGTGCTTATGAAAAACTTAAAATTACCCGTTCTTCGGGGCGGCCCACCAGTATCTCTTTTGTGAATCATATTTTTGAGGATTTTTTTGAACTTCACGGGGACCGGCGTTTCTCCGATGACGCGGCTATTATCGGTGGTATTGCCAAATTAAATGGTAAACCCGTCACTGTGATTGCCATTGAAAAGGGAACCGATTTAAAGGATAAAATTGCCCGTAATTTCGGCGCTCCCAATCCGGAGGGTTACCGAAAAGCCCTGCGTTTGATGAAGCAGGCAGAAAAATTCCGCCGTCCTGTGGTTTGTTTTATCGATACCTCAGGGGCCTTCTGCGGCATCGGTGCAGAAGAAAGAGGGCAAGGGCAGGCCATTGCCGAAAACCTCATGGAAATGATGGATTTAAAGGTTCCGATTATTTCAATTTTAATCGGTGAGGGTGGCAGCGGCGGTGCTCTGGCTTTAGGGGTATCGGATGAGGTTTGGATGATGGAAAATGCCGTTTATTCCGTTATTTCTCCCGAGGGCTGTGCCAGTATTCTTTGGAAAGACGCTAAAAAAGTAAAAGAAGCCGCTGAATGTTTGAAAATTACGGCACAGGATATGCTGAAAATGCAGGTCATTGAAAAAATATTTGAGGAGAAACCCGACTTTAAAGACGTTTATTCGGACATAAAACAGAACCTTGAGGAAAAGCTTTCTTCTCTTTACACCTTACCTACAGAAGAACTTCTTATCAAACGATATGAACGTTTTCGAAAATTCTAATCATTCCTCCTCGGCAATCCGAGGAGTTTTTTTGTTTTCAACAAGTTTTGTTATTTTTGTTGAAAATTTTCACGTTATTTCTTTAGCCTCACTAAATTTAACAGAATTATGAATTTTATGAGAATCCACACAGATTGCAAAAGTTTTATGGTATAATAACCTCACGGCGCAAGCAAAATCAGAGATTTTGACGTTTAAGAAAACACGGAATCTTCATTGAGAGCAAGCATACAATTAAATCAACAGAGCTTTCAGCCTGAATGAAATTCATGATTTCATGACCCTTTCCCTTTACAAAGTCATGCGTTTTGGGTGGGTGTCGTAAAGATAAAATTAAAGCAGAGATATAATTGCTAATCCAATGTTTTTTGTTATTCTGCTGAATTATATACTATCATGGACTTTGACAAGAGAAGTCTATCTGAAATTCACTCTTTGTACAAGTCTTCATTAAGAACCTTATTGCGCATCCGAACTTCGTACAAACAAAAATTTCGGCGGTTTGTTTTCTCATTAAAGTATATGCTGTTTTCTGCCACACAGCGTAAAACTTCACTCATCCATTTTTCCTATTAATTTCTGTTTAAAGTATGCCTGAGCCCTCTTATTCTTTTCGCATTTTTTTAAAAACTATCAACATAATGGAGAAATCATCTTATGGCTATGAACATCATAAAGCAATTACCCGAACCGGAAGAAGTCAAAGCGACTCATCCGTTAACGCCTGCCCTGGCGGAAATAAAGAGAAAAAGAGATGCAGAAATTCGCTCTGTTTTTACGGGAGAATCCAATCGATTCATCGCTATCGTCGGACCCTGTTCAGCGGATAATGAAGATTCTGTTTTAGAATACTGTGAAAAATTGGCAAAAGTCAGTGAGAAAATTGCCGATAAAGTATTGGTGATTCCACGGGTCTATACCAATAAACCCCGTACCACAGGCGCCGGTTACAAAGGAATGCTTCACCAGCCTTCACCCGATGAAAAACCCAATCTTTTGGGGGGCATTTTAGCTATACGCAAAATGCATTTGCGCGTTATGGCAGAAACCGGTCTGACTGCAGCGGACGAAATGCTATATCCCGAAAATCGTGCTTACCTGGACGACCTGCTCTCTTATGAAGCTGTTGGTGCTCGTTCTGTTGAAAATCAACAGCATCGTTTGACCTCCAGCGGTATGAATATTCCTGTCGGTATGAAAAATCCCACCAGCGGCGATTTTTCTGTCATGTTTAATTCCGTTCTCGCCGCACAAGGCACCCATCACTTTATTTACCGCAATTATGAAGTTCGCACAGACGGAAACGACCTTGCGCATGTCATTTTGCGCGGCGGTGTCAATAAATACGGCAACAATGTTCCCAATTATCACTATGAGGATTTGACGCGCTTATGTACGATGTACCATGAACTAGACTTGAAAAATCCAGACGCCATTATAGATGTGAATCACTCCAATTCCAATAAGCAGTTTAAAGAACAAATCAGGATTGTCAGCGAGGTTTTACACAGCCGCAATTATAATGCCGCATTGAAATCTTTGATTAAAGGTGTAATGATAGAAAGCTATTTGATAGAGGGTACTCAGCCCATTGACTGTGACAGAGTATATGGCAAGTCTATAACAGACCCTTGCCTTGGCTGGAAAGACACTGAGGCACTACTGTATAAAATAGCTGAAAACTGCTAAACTATCTTGGCATATCTTTTGGAGGATATTTATGAAAAAATTATTAATTGCACTTAAAGGTTTTATTGTGGGCGGTACAATGCTGGTACCGGGTGTCAGCGGCGGTTCAATGGCGATGATCTTAGGGATTTATGATGATTTAATCTCATCTGTCAGTTCCTTTTTTAAGAATGTTAAACGCAATGCCGCTTTCTTGTCTTTATTTGTTTTATGTGCGGTCATTGGCATTGTTTTATGTGCCGGACCCCTTGAAACGCTCACCGACAAATACCCTAAAATGATTTTATTCTTCTTTATTGGTGCCATTGCCGGCGGAGCCCCTATGATGGTCCGCAAAGCTAACATTAAAAAATTTGATTGGCGCTGTATTTTATATCCTTTAATCGGCTGTCTTTCTGTCTTTTTAATTTCTAAAATTCCACAAGGTATTTTTACCACCACCGGCACAGGATTCTTCCACTCTTTTATGCTTTTGGTGGCTGGCCTAATTGTTGCCATAGCACTTATTTTACCCGGTATCAGCACCTCTCATATGCTTCTTACTTTAGGTTTATATGATGGTATTTTAAAAACCCTCAAATCTCATAATATTGGCGAAATGCTTTCTTTATTGCCGCTGATTATCGGTATCGGAGCAGGTATTATTCTTTGCACCCGTCTACTGGAAAATTTACTGAATCAGCACCCTGCTGTCACGTATCTTATCGTGTTCGGATTTTTAATTGGTTCCGTAGTTGATGTTTTCCCCGGCATGCCTACGGGATGGGAAATCCCCATCTGCATTGTTTTATTTGCTGCCGGATTTTTTGCCATCTATTTTATGTCAAAATTAGAAGAAAAGAAAGAGCTGGCTGAAAGCAAGTCTTGAACACTTTCTTGAATATTTCCCTTATTCCATACCGTTTTAAACTTCGGCTGAATCGTTTTTTATCTCTTTGGATTGAGAGGGGCAGAAAAATGAAGGGTATCTCCCGACGTTGGTTTGTCAATACTGTCGGTATTATTGTTGTAGTCTTAGTGACTTTTATCACTGTACTTTCTTTTGCTGTGCAAAGTTATTCCTACAACAGCATTCAGCAAGTATTAAAAGGGCGTGTGGACGAGCTGCTCAACGTGCTCTCCTCAGGCTCGTCGGGTTATAAAACATCAACAGACTTTTCAACAGTATCACGAAATTATATTGAAAACTTTCCGGATAAAAATGCTATGGAGATTATGGGCATTGACCGTACGGGGCGAATTTTTATCACATCCACGGGTTTTAATCCCGATTTTAATCAGCCGATGCCCGACTATGAAGAGGCACTGGCCAGTAATTCAAACTACGGATTTAAAGTGTACCGTCTGCCAACTCATGAAAAAGTAATGGCCATTACAAGAGCCGTGCGTGATACAGACGGCAATCTGTTGGGTTCTATCCGTTATGTGGTTTCTTTGCA
>URPG01000043.1 GCA_900549675.1 uncultured Oscillospiraceae bacterium
TTAAATCTGCATAATAAATATCTCCACGCCTTATGTTCACGGTTTTCACTCTCCGTTATAAAAATCTTTGTTATTATTCTTTGCAGATTTTCAGCATTTTAATCATCCCTAAAGATATTTTTACTTCTTATTCTATTTTATAAGAGATTTAATTTTTTGTGAGTAAAATGAGATATTTTTATAGTTAAGAGAGAGTTTAGTTTTTTACATTTTTCTTTTTTTATGCAGTTTACAGCGCATAAAAAAAGTTGTCTGTGAAATCACAGACAACTTTCAACTGATTTGCTTTAATTTTAAGACACGATATTTTCTCTGATATCTTTGAAACTCATGGTATCTTCACCAGTGTTAGCGGTTTCATCTATTTTCTGAATCTCTACATCTGAATAACACTGCATACCGGTACCTGCCGGTACCAATTTACCAATAATAACGTTTTCCTTCAAACCAATCAGATGGTCCACTTTGCCCTTAATAGCAGCATCTGTAAGCACTCTGGTGGTTTCTTGGAAGGATGCGGCGGATAAGAAAGAATCCGTTGCCAAAGAAGCTTTGGTTATACCCAACAGCATAGGAGTATACTTGGCTTCTTGCAGTCCTTCTTCCCCGTTGGCAATTCTAGCACGGATTTCTTCATTGGCGGACAAAACCTCATTGCGGTCTGCCAATGAGCTGACAAGCAAGTCTGTTGAACCCGGATCATCTACTTTTACCTTACGCATCATTTGGCGCACGATAATTTCAATGTGCTTATCATTGATATCAACACCCTGCATACGGTAAACGCGCTGAACCTCTTGAATCAGATAATCTTGCACTGCCTGCACGCCACTGACAGCTAAAATATCATGGGGATTGACAGAACCCTCTGTAATCAAAGTGCCTTTTTTAATGAAGTCACCCTCTTTTACAGTAACATGAGAGCCAAATGGAATCAGATAGGAACGGGAATCGCCATCTTTATCGTTGGTAACCACCACATGACGATTTTTCTTAATTTCTTGGAAAGAAACATAACCTGAAATTTCACTGAGAATGGCCACACGTTTTGGCTTTCTGCTTTCAAACAATTCTTCGATACGCGGCAAACCCTGTGTAATATCTTCCGCACTGGCAACACCACCGGTATGGAACGTTCTCATTGTCAACTGCGTACCCGGTTCACCGATAGACTGTGCAGCAATAATACCCACAGCCTCACCAACGGTAACTGCCTTGCCATTAGCCAAAGAAGCACCATAGCATTTTTTACAAACACCGTTTTTAGCACGACAATTTAAAATAGAACGGATCTCAATCTTCTCCACACCACGCTCTACAATCGCATTGGCATCGGCTTCGTCCATCATTTTATCTTTAGAAACAATCACATTTCCGTTTTCGTCACAGAAATCATGAATTAAATAACGGCCTATTAAACGTTCGCTCATCGGTTCAATGGATTCTTTACCGGAACGGATATCAAAGACTTCAATACCTTCTGTAGAGTGGCAATCATCTTCACGAATAATAACATCTTGTGAAACGTCAACCAAACGTCTGGTCAAATAACCAGAGTCAGCCGTTCTCAACGCCGTATCCGCAAGACCCTTTCGAGCACCGCGGGAAGAAATAAAGTATTCCAAAATATTAAGGCCTTCACGATAGTTCGCTTTGATCGGAATTTCAATTGTCTTACCCGAGGTATTGGCAATCAACCCACGCATACCGGCAAGCTGACGAATCTGGCTCATAGTACCACGGGCACCGGAATCAGCCATCATATAAATCGGATTATAACGATCCAAACCTTGCTGCAAAGCTTTTGTAACATCATTTGTGGTGCGTTCCCATGTTTTCAGAACCATGTTATAACGTTCTGATTCAGACAGGAAACCTTCACTGTAGTCATTCGCAATATTGTTAATCTCTGCCTCTGCTTTAGCAATCAATGTCTTCTTTTCTTCCGGAATAGTGGCATCGCAGACAGCAACAGTCATACCACTGATGGTAGAATATTTATAACCTTGTGCCTTAATGTTATCCAATACTTCAGCGGTATGCTCTGTACCGTGCACACGGATACACTTCTCCACAATCTGGCCCAATGCTTTTTTACCCACCAAGAAATCAATTTCAAACTTTAGCGCATTCTCAGGGGTATCTCTCTTTACATATCCCAAATCCTGAGGAATTGGGTTATTAAAGATAATTTTACCCACCGTAGTTTCTACTAAACCGCTGACCATCTCACCATGGAATTCTACGGTTCTGCGAACTTTAATTCTGGCATGCAGTCCTACTTCTTTCGCATCATAAGCCATTAAAGCCTCATTGATATCGCGGAAGCATTTTCCTTCCCCTAATTCGCCTTCCTTATCTAAAGTCAGATAATAAGAACCGAGCACCATATCCTGTGTTGGAACAGCAACCGGACGGCCATCAGAAGGTTTCAAAAGGTTTCCGGCAGCAAGCATTAAGAACCTAGCCTCTGCTTGTGCTTCTGCCGACAAGGGAAGGTGAACTGCCATCTGGTCGCCGTCAAAGTCGGCGTTATAAGCGGTACAAACCAGCGGGTGCAGCTTCATGGCACGGCCTTCCACCAAAACAGGTTCAAAAGCCTGAATTCCCAATCGATGAAGTGTAGGCGCACGATTCAACAAAACAGGGTGATTTTTAATGACCACTTCCAAAGCATCCCAAACTTCTGGTTTTGCTCTTTCCACTGATTTTCTGGCAGCTTTAATATTACCGACAGCATTGGTTTCCACCAAGCGTTTCATAACAAAAGGCTTAAATAATTCAAGGGCCATTTCTTTTGGCAAGCCGCATTGATACATTTTCAGCTCCGGTCCGACAACAATAACGGAACGTCCTGAATAGTCAACACGTTTACCCAAAAGGTTCTGACGGAAACGACCTTGTTTACCTTTTAACATATCGGAAAGAGATTTCAGCGGGCGATTATTCGGTCCTGTAACCGGACGTCCGCGTCTGCCGTTGTCAATCAAAGCGTCAACAGATTCTTGCAACATTCTCTTTTCATTTCTGACAATGATATCGGGAGCACCCAGTTCAATCAATCTCTTTAAACGATTATTACGGTTAATAACACGGCGATAAAGGTCATTGAGGTCGCTGGTGGCAAAACGTCCGCCGTCCAACTGAACCATAGGACGGATTTCAGGGGGAATAACAGGCACTGCGTCCAAAATCATCCATGAGGGTTTGTTGCCGGATTGACGGAAAGCCTCCGCAACTTCCAATCTTTTCAGCAAGCGAACTCTCTTTTGTCCTGTGGCGTTTTCAAGTTCTTCTTTTAAACGGATTGATTCTTTTTCAACATCAATTTCCTCTAAGAGCTTCTTAATCGCTTCAGCACCCATGCCGGCATCAAAATCATAATCGTATTTTTCACGCAAATCACGATATTCTTTCTCAGTAAGGGTTTGCATTTTCGAGAGTTCTTTTACTTTTCCGGGATCCGTAACGATATACAAAGCAAAGTATAGAACCTTCTCAAGAACACGGGGTGACAAATCCAAAATCAAGCTCATTCTGGAAGGCAGACCTTTAAAATACCAAATATGAGAAACAGGGGCAGCAAGTTCAATATGACCCATTCTCTCACGGCGCACCTTACTGCGGGTTACTTCAACACCGCAGCGATCGCAAATTTTACCTTTATAACGGATTCTTTTGTATTTGCCGCAATGACATTCCCAGTCTTTTTGCGGCCCGAAGATACGCTCACAGAACAAGCCGTCTTTTTCGGGTTTAAGCGTTCTATAGTTGATTGTTTCCGGCTTTTTCACCTCGCCATAGGACCATTCACGAATCTTTTCGGGAGAGGCTAAACCAATCTTTATTGACTCGAAAGTATTAAATTCCACGCGCACGTCCCCCTTTAAATATCTAAATCATCATCTTGTGTGCCAAGAACATCAGCAAAAATATCGTCTAAAGATTCTTCCTCTTCTTCCTCTTCAGCCTCATCTAAACCGCTGTCTGTTTCTTCTAAATCTTCTGCATCTTCAACATTATAGCCATCCAAATTATCGGCAATACTTTCCTCTTCAAAGTGATTAAAGCCCATATCATCATCTTCATCAAAGTTTTGGCGTAAATCAATTTCTTGATCATTGCCGTTCAAAACTTTAATATCCAGACCCAAAGACTGCAACTCTTTAATCAAAACCTTAAAGGATTCAGGAATACCCGGTTTCGGAATATTTTGTCCCTTCACAATGGCTTCATATGTCTTGACACGTCCTACCACGTCATCTGACTTAACAGTAAGAATTTCTTGCAGTGTATAAGCAGCACCGTAAGCTTCCAATGCCCAAACTTCCATTTCTCCGAAACGCTGACCGCCAAATTGAGCTTTACCGCCCAAAGGCTGTTGTGTAACCAACGAGTAAGGACCGGTGGAACGAGCATGAATTTTATCGTCAACCAAGTGATGAAGCTTGAGATAATACATATAACCAACCGTAATGGGGTTATCAAAAAATTCACCGGTGCGGCCGTCACGAAGCAGGAATTTACCGTCTTTCCGAAGTCCCGCAGCCTTAAAGCATTCTACGATATCTTCTTCCTGCGCACCGTCGAAAACAGGTGTCATAATCTTCCAGCCCAAAGCGCTGGCAGCCATACCGAGGTGAACCTCCAAAACCTGTCCGATATTCATACGGGAAGGCACGCCCAAGGGGTTCAAAACAATATCCAAAGGAGTTCCGTCCGGGAGGAAGGGCATTTCTTCTACCGGTAAAATTCTGGAAACAACACCCTTATTCCCGTGACGTCCTGCCATTTTATCACCGACAGAAATTTTTCTCTTTTGAGCAATATAGCAGCGAACCACCTTATTGACACCGGGGCTGAGTTCATCATTACTGTTTTCACGGGTAAAGACTTTAACATCTACCACTATGCCATACTCGCCGTGCGGCACACGCAAGGATGTGTCACGAACTTCTCTTGCTTTTTCACCAAAGATTGCTCGCAGCAGTCTTTCTTCCGCTGTAAGTTCAGTTTCTCCTTTGGGTGTTACTTTACCGACTAAGATATCGCCTGCACGTACATCCGCACCGACACGAATAATACCTCTTTCATCCAAATCTTTCAGTAAATCTTCGTTCACGTTCGGAATATCTCTGGTAATTTCTTCCGGCCCGAGCTTCGTATCACGAGCCTCCATTTCATATTCTTCAATATGAATAGAAGTATACACATCATCACGCACGATCTTTTCATTGAGCAAAACAGCGTCTTCGTAGTTATAACCTTCCCAAGTCATAAAGCCGATGAGAGCGTTTTTGCCCAAGCTGATTTCACCGTTCTTAATGGCGGGACCATCTGCAATAATGTCGCCTTCATTTACTCTTTCACCAACCTCAACAATCGGGTTTTGGTTGATACAGGTACTTTGGTTGGAACGCATAAATTTGATGATTTCATAATCATCGATTTGTCCGTTATCCGTAACCACACGAACACGGTCAGCACTGACAGATTTTACAACACCCGCACGCTTTGCCAAAACACAAACACCGGAGTCAACGCCGGCTTTATACTCCATACCGGTACCGACAATCGGAGATTCTGTTTTCAGCAGCGGAACAGCCTGCCGCTGCATGTTAGAGCCCATCAAGGCTCGGTTTGTATCATCGTTTTCCAAGAAAGGAATCATCGCCGTTGCAACGGAAACGACCATTCTCGGGCTGATATCCATAAATTCCGCACGAGAAGCTTCGACTTCTACGAACTCATCACGATAACGTCCGGCAACTCTTTCATGAACAAAATGTCCGTCCTCATCCAACGGCTCGTTTGCCTGTGCCACAACATATTCGTCTTCAATGTCGGCTGTCATATAGACAACATCATTGGTAACTCTGCCGGTTTCTTTATCCACACGGCGATAGGGTGTTTCGATAAAGCCGTATTCATTAATCTTAGCAAAAGTAGCTAAATAAGAAATCAAACCGATGTTGGGACCTTCCGGTGTTTCAACAGGACACATGCGGCCATAGTGCGTATAGTGAACGTCACGAACCTCAAAGCTGGCACGGTCACGTGACAAACCGCCGGGGCCAAGAGCAGAAAGTCTTCTCTTATGTGTAAGCTCTGCGAGCGGATTGGTTTGATCCATAAACTGCGATAACGGAGAAGATCCAAAAAATTCTTTAATTGCCGCTACAACAGGACGAATGTTAATTAAAGAATGCGGTGTTAACGTTTCTGTGTCCTGTGCCTGCAATGTCATTCTTTCACGAATAACTCGCTCCAAACGGGAAAAACCAATACGGAATTGGTTTTGCAGCAATTCACCAACCGAACGGATTCTTCTGTTTCCAAGATGGTCGATATCATCCTTTTTGCCCACTCCCTGTGCTAAGCAGTTCATATAATTAATAGTAGCAAAAATATCATCAACCGTAATATGATTGGGAATTAATTCTGCCTTTCTGGCAGCAATTTCCTCTTTTAATTCTTCTTCATTAAGATTTTTTTCAAGTATTTCTGCCAAAACTTTAAAGCAAACACGTTCATTGATGCCGCATTCTTCTTTCGCATCAAAATCCACATATTTAGCAATATCTACCATGCCGTTGGAAATAACTTTAACTTCTTTTCCTTCAATATTGATAACAGCTACCATAACGCCGGTATCATCAATCTCTTCCGCACGTTCACGGGTAATGGTTTCACCCGCATCTGCCAAAAGTTCACCAGTATATGGGCTTACCAACGGCTGTGCCAAAGTTTGGCCGGTCAAACGATCTGCCAAAGATAATTTTTTGTTGTACTTGTGACGGCCTACACGGGACATGTCATATCTTCTGGGATCGAAGAAAAGGTTGTTTAAATGAGCCTGAGAACTCTCTACGGTAGGAGGCTCGCTGGGCCTTAATTTACGGTAGATTTCGATTAATGCATCTTCCGTTGATTTCGTTGTATCCTTTTCAATACTGGCGTAAATTCTGTCATCCTCACCAAAAAAGTCAATAATTTCGGTATCGGTGCCGAGCCCCAAGCACCGAATGAGAACCGTAATCGGAACCTTGCGGTTTTTATCAATTCTGACATAAAAAATGTCATTCACATCATTTTCATATTCCAACCAAGCTCCACGGTTCGGGATAATGGTTGCACTAAACAACTCTTTACCGGATTTATCATAATCCATTTTATAATAGACACCCGGAGATCTGACAAGCTGAGAAACAATGACACGTTCCGCACCATTGATAACAAAGGTACCGCTAGGTGTCATGCGAGGGAAATCACCCATAAAAACTTCTGATTCTTTAATTTCTCCCGTTTCTTTGTTCAGAAGACGAGCCTTGACTTTCAGCGCTGAAGAATAAGTTGCATCACGCTCCTTACATTCAGAAACACTGTAATTGGGGGTTTCTTCAAGCTGATAATCCACAAAGTCTAAAACAAGCGTATTGTTGAAGTCCGTAATTCCCGATACATCATCAAACACCTCTTTTAAACCCTCTTTGAGAAACCACTCATAAGAATTTTTCTGAATCTCAATGAGGTTCGGCATCTCCAAAACTTCATCGATTTTCGCAAAACTCATTCGAGTATTTTTGCCCAACTGAACCGGTTTAACATTCACCACTAGTCAGCCACTCCAATCTAATTTTTTTCCTTGATCAAGCACAAAAAAGCAAAAGCAATCATATTATATTGTAAACGCAGTTTGATAAAATGGATATCTGCGTAAAAATATTCCGACAAAAAAATCAATTTTTTCAAGAGATACTTGATTATTCTGACAATGCATGCTATACTTTAAAAGTATCACAGAGTATAACAACCCCATGATGATGCAGTATATTATTTTATATCTTTTTTGCTTGTTTGTCAATACATTTTCAGAAACATTCTTAATTTGTTGCATTTATCAATTGATATCTCATTTTTTTCGAATATTTTATGTATTATCTTGAATAAAAAACGCATAAAACGGCAGTCCATTTTTTCGGACTACCGTTTTTTATTTTTCCACAAAACTTACTCCTCTGCAATTCCACATAAAGAAGCAAAATTATAGGAATCCAGTTTATCACGAACCTCAATTGAAATCTGATTATAAATAGAATGTAGATGACAGCTTGTCCGGCCACAGTTATAATTGGTGCTTTGACATTTGTTAAACATCATATACATACCATCTACCGCCTCAATAACTTGCCTCAGCGTAATATCTTTAGGCTCCTTTGCCAATTTGTAGCCGCCCTTTGCTCCTTTAAAAGAACATGCAATATTACTTTCAACAAGCTTTCTAAGTATTTTCAACAAAAATCGAAGAGGCACCTCTGTATTCGCAGAGATGGTCTTGGCATCCACTTTACTATTATGTTCGGTCAGATATTCCACTACTCTGACAGCATAATCTGCTTCTAAAGTCATACGCATACACTTAAAGCCTTTCCGTTAGTCGAGAAAGTCCTTCAATTTTTTACTGCGGCTCGGGTGGCGCAGCTTACGCAGTGCCTTAGCCTCAATTTGACGGATTCTTTCTCTCGTAACATTAAACTCTTTTCCCACTTCTTCCAATGTGCGTGAACGCCCATCTTCTAAACCAAAGCGAAGACGCAAAACTTTTTCTTCACGCGGAGTTAATGTATCCAGCACATTGCCCAATGTTTCTTTTAGCAAGGTATGAGAAGCAGCGTCTGCAGGGGCAGGGGCATCATCATCGGGAATAAAGTCGCCTAAATGGCTGTCTTCCTCCTCACCAATGGGAGTTTCCAATGATACCGGTTCTTGTGCTACACGCATAATTTCACGTACTTTTTCCACCGGCATATCAATTTCTTCCGCCACTTCCTCCGCACTTGGCTCTCTGCCGTTTGCATGCAAAAGCTGACTGGATATTTTCTTTACTTTATTAATGGTTTCTACCATATGCACCGGAATACGAATGGTTCTGGCCTGGTCGGCAATCGCTCTGGTAATCGCTTGACGAATCCACCAAGTGGCATAAGTGGAAAACTTAAAGCCTTTGGTATAGTCAAATTTTTCAACCGCTTTAATCAGACCCAAATTGCCTTCTTGAATTAAGTCCAAAAATTGCATTCCTCTGCCAAGATAACGTTTGGCGATACTGACAACCAATCTCAAGTTCGCTTCTGACAAACGTTTCTTTGCGAATTCATTGCCTTCATTAATAGCAATTGCCAACTTTATTTCTTCTTCCGGATTCAAAAGCGGCACCCGGCCGATTTCTTTTAAATACACTTTCACAGGGTCATCAATAGAAACACCATCTGCACCGATGCCCGGTTCAAGAGTTTCATCAGCTCCACCCTTCACGGTAACCGTGGTTTCATCAATCTGCAAATCGTCAAAATCGTCTAAAATTTCAATTCCCTGTGCGTCAAGGGTATCATAAAATTTTTCTATATACTCGGGGTCAAATTCCAGTTCACCCAGTGCGTCCAAAATTTCTTTGGTGGTTAACTGTCCTTTTGCCTTACCTAGCTCCAATAAATCTTTAATTACTGTTTTTTTGTCCTGAGTTGCCATTATTATTCCCCCAGCTTTTCTTTCTTTAATCTTTTCATCATTTCCGCCAACTCTTCTGTTGACATATCCTTCGCCTGTGCTGGATTCAAATGCAGACCGGCATTGTTCACAACGGCAATCATCGCTTCTGCGTCTTGCCGTGTTGGCGGTACAGCACTGCGGCTGTTAACAATCCGTGAAAGCTCTGCCATTTCATTTGGTGTTAAATCCTGCGAAAAATCCATCAAAGAAATTTCGTTCTGTATTGTTTTGCCCAATAAAAGTTCATATACTCTGCGATTATATGTAGTTACAAACTTTTTCGACGAGATTTCTTTGGCGATACGTGGAATCTCCTCGGGGTTTTTGAAAAGATAAGCCAAAATTCCCTCTTCCGCATTGGCAATTCTATAATTTTGCCTTTTTTCTGTATTCACAATGGAGGTATTGGCACTCATCTGATTCATTTTTTTTAATTCTTCTCTTCGTTTTCCGCGATCTTCTTTTTGATAAGAGCGCCCCATCAAAAGCTTAACCGATTCGTAACTGACTTCCATCTGCTCTGCAATTTGCTTGGCATAAATTTCAGCCTTCATTATATCACCGCTTTTGGCGAGCATTTGCACAGCCTCTTCAATAAACCCTGTTTTCCCCTCGACCGTTTCCACATCATATTGTTCCTTGATTTTTGTGAGTTTATACTCAATGTCGTTTGGGGCTGTTTCTAAGAGTTTTTGAAACCGCAGCGCACCGTCTTTCGGATAACTTTTCATAAATTCATCAGGGTCTTTATTGCCGGGAACCGATAATACCCGAACTTTTAATCCCGCTGATTTTAAAATCGGAACGGCTCGTAATGCCGCCCGTTTACCTGCCGCATCCGAGTCATAACAAATAATCGCTTCATCAGCGTACTTGGCAATCATTTTCGCCTGCTCCACCGTAAAAGAAGTTCCCAGTGACGCCACTGCATTGGTGAATCCTGCTCGATGCAGCGCAATAACATCCATATACCCCTCTGCTAAAATTATTTGTCTTGTTTTGGTGTTTTTTGCGATATTCATAGCAAACAATCCACTGCTTTTATGGTAAACAGGCGTATCAGAAGTGTTGATGTATTTCGGTTTTTCATCTGTTAAAATACGTCCGCCGAACGCAATCACATTTCCTCTCAAATCAATAATCGGAAACATCACACGACCCCGGAAACGGTCATAGGAATTGCCTTTTTTAGAAATTCCGCTTACATTTGCCTGAAACATCTCTTCTTTTGTAAAGCCCAAAGCTTTTAAGTGATT
>URPG01000044.1 GCA_900549675.1 uncultured Oscillospiraceae bacterium
GGTAATTAACTTTCACATTTATAGCGGTAAGATTAGCAATAACAGAGGCGATAACAGATAGAATGATGACACCGATAAAAGAAAAAGTAATGCGATCTTTTATTTTCATGTTTTTGATTTTTTTTATCATGATCTTTCCCCTTCAAACAAAATTATTTTATGATTAAATGTGAAAGGGAGAATAAGAAAATTCTCCCCAATAAGGCAAATTTTGCTATCGTTCAACTATTTTCCCATTTCCAATGTTTTGGTTATTGCATTTTTCAGAAGGGAAAAAACACTTAAGTTTGCATCATAAGCGTTACTGGCGGCGTATAAATCAATCATTTCTTCTGTTGTATCGACATTGGGGTACAATACGTAACCTTCCTCATTTGCCTGAGGATGAGTGGGGTCGTAAACAGGTTTAAAGTCGCGGTCACTTTCTACCACCTCAGAAATTCTCACTCCGCCGCTTTTTGCTTTATCTAAAGTTTCTTGAAAAGTCAGCGGGCGTTCTTCAAACACAACTTGTTTTCTGCGATAAGGTTCGCCGGATTCGGTCTGTGTTGTTTTGGCATTGGTTATATTTTGCATAATAACATCGGTACGGTAACGCTCAGCCGTTAAAGCCGAACCCACAATATCCAGTGAGGGTAAAAAAGCCATAAACAGAAATCTCTCCTTTTAATTCATATTGGAATTCAGAACTACACTGTAATTTTGGAACTTATCATTGATTTTGTTCAAAAGCATATTATATTGCACATAAGCCTTATAATACTCTACACTTTCTTTTTCTAAATCTACATTGTTGCCATCTTGCCGGCCGGACAAACTGTCGTCAGAAACAATTTCTGCATGCAATGTATCCGGTACATCAGAGGCTGATTTAGCTTTTTTAAGAGTATCACTAAAACGAAGACTTTTAGCCTTATAGCCGGGTGTTTCAATGTTTGCTACATTTTGCAGATGCAGTTGCTGTTGAGTCCAACTCATTTGAACGCCTGCTTCTAAGACTTTAAAATTCTTAGCGTCAAAAAACACGGTTTACCTCCTTTTATAAATTAGCTGAGGACGAATGCGTCTGTTTATTTGCTTCGGCATAGGTATCTCTCAGTTCTGAAATCATTTGTATAATCTCGTGTAACCCATCTGCATCTTTTTTTACATTTGCCTGAATGGTTATATGTAGGAAATAGTCATACAGAGAATTTAGATTTTGAGAAATTTCATATTGAAAATCTAAAGAAGACTGCAAATGACGGAGAATGAGCTGACTTTTTTGCAGGCTGTTGTTAATACCTGCTATATCTTTTTTTTCAAAGGCCAGAAGAGCTTTATTTAATTCTTTTAACAAGCCGTCATATAAAGCCGTCAGCATATCTGCAGGTGTCATGGTCATAATAGATTGCTTTTTATAAGCTTGATAAGGATTGTTTATCATTATTTCACCGCTTTTCTCCTAAAATAGAACTTAATTGCTTCCAAACTGCTGTGCCAGCGCAGCGGATTGAGAACTGAAGTTTGACATAATTTTTTCCATAGAAGTAAACTGATTCCAATATCTTGTGCGTTCTTTGCTGTATTTGTATTCTAACTCTTTAATTCTTCTTTCGATTTCAGTGATTCTTGAATAAAGAGTGTTCTTCTTTTCGGTTGTTGTACCTGAAAGTCCAGCTAGTCTAACCAATTCACCGGCACTGCCTGAACTGCGCTCTGCAACTTGTTTTATGGTCGACATGATTTTTTTGGAAAGTCCCTCAGTGCTGTCCATAAAGAGATTGCGTACACCGTCAGGGTCTGCCGTCAAGGCTTTGCGTAAAGCAGCTTCATCCAACTGCAATTTGCCGCCATCTTTGTGCTGAGAAGTGGTTTCAATACCAATGTCATACAAAGCAAAAGGAGAACCAGCCGGCTTGGTATATAAGAGGGTTCTCATTTGAGAGAGAAAACCGCTTACAGTATTATCATTTCGGATTAATCCTTGTTTGGATTTCTCTTCCCACAATTCAATTTCCCGTTCAGACATGTCTTTTTTCTGTTCTGAGGTAAGAGGTGCATATTTTTTATAATTGCTGTCTTCTGTAATGTATTTATTTAGCTTTTCAATCATAGTGTTATAATCTTGCACAAAGCTTTTAAAGCCCTCTACAATTTTATCCGTATCCTGTGCGGCACCAATTACGGTTTCTTCATATTTACCTGCTTCAAGCTCTTTGCTCAAGCCGGTCAATTCCAAGGTAATACCGTCTACGGTAAAGGTATTGGAACTGCGTGTGGTTTCCACTCCGTTTAAAATCACTTCAGCGTCTGTGCCTTTTACCACTGCACTTGCTACAAGTTTACCGTCACCAAAGATTTGAGAATTTCCTAAAAGGTAAGAGAGTTCAGAAGGAATAGAATTAGTAAGAGTTAATCTTCCGTCAGCAAATTTGATAGCGTTGTTCTCCGCTAAATATTCGCCAAGTACAGTTTTTCCGTTTAGGGAATTGTCCTTTATCTGATGAATCTCACCGATATAACTGTTTGCTGTCGCAATGTTGGATTGAGCGGTGGTATTAAAACCCATGGCAAAAGCTAAATCTTTCTGTGCCGCCAATTTTGCCAGACTCTCATCACTGCGGTCAGTGCCGTTGGCTTTGAATGAAACGGTATAACCTTCTTTAATTTCGAGGTTTCCATTTTTATATTGAATGTTTTCTTTTCCAAAGGTCTTACCAAGCCAATCATTGAATTTTTCAATAATTTCATCTTTGGTATAATCAGATTTATCCTCTTTCTTTGGCAATGAAAAAGTGTAATCTTTTCCGTTTACATTCATGGTTAAGGCGGCAGAATCTGTTTTATAATCCTCAGCATCCAAGAGAGTGGGATCCCCTACAATACGATTAGTTGTCAATTGTTGGCTGGTAGCAGAAGAAGCTGCTTCAATGACATCGCTTCCAAACATGACACTTAGAATGTTTCCTTTGGATTGTGTCATGTTAATTCCGTAATTGGCACCGGTAGAGCTGGCTTCCATTTTAAAACTGTCTGACAGAGAAGAATAACTGATTTTAACACCGGCGCTGCTGCGGTTAATCTCATTCATCATGGCGCCAATTGTAGTATCGCCATCAAAAGAAAAATCAGTTCCGTTAATCGTGAACTCAAATATATCACCCAGTAATTTATCTGATTGCAAATCCTTCAGTTTGGTAGAATTGTTGACAAGAGTAGAACTACCCGGAGTAATTCCTAATTTACGAGCATCTGCTCCCGTGATTAAAATTTCGTGGCCGTTGGAATCTCCCTTAACAGCAAAGGTCAATTTATTGCCATCCTTAATGCCAACGGTGATGTATTCCCCAAAGGCTTTTTGAACTTCACCTTGTACGGCTTTTTGAATGTCTTCCATGTTGCCGTTCCCGATATCAGAAATGGTAATGCTTTTTTGGACGCCGTCAAAAGAAATATTAAAGGTATATCCGGCTTGTGTGTTTATTTTAGAGTTGGTAAGCACTTGCTTTCCGCTTTTATCGGCGCCGCTGCTGTTACCGGCTGATAATCCTAGGGTTTTTAATCCCAATTCAGAGGACTTATCAGAAACCGTAATTTTTTTATTGTCCGCAGAGGTAAAGGTCAATTTTCCGTCTTCAGCGGTAACGGTAATTTTTTTATCGTTTAATTTTTTATTTAAAGCTTTTACAACATTGTCCTCAGTTTCCAATCCGTTTAAATTCACTTCAATCGGCTCGTTTTCACCCTCTATGGAAAAAGCAACTGTTTTGTCAAATTGTTTGACTAAATCTTCAGGTTTTAAAGTTTCACTCACAATTTCATTCGTACTCATCTTTTGTGAAGAATTCAAAGTAGAGCGAGTTGCCATTTTTTTAACGATCACCGATAAATCGCCGGCAACAGCGGTGGTACCGGTGGAAATCACTTTGACACTGTTTCCGCTGGTGACAGCAGAGGTCATTGCATTAAAAAAGTTTTTATTGGCAAAGTTTGTTGTAAGCTTTGAATCAAAGGCAGTATCAAAATATTTGTCGTAAAATCCATTAATGGACTGTATAACATCACGATAGATTTCCTGTTTCCAAATGGTTTGTTGTTTCAAAGCCTGCTGCTTATCTATTTTGGATTGGGTGCCTGATAACATTTTATTTACCATGGCCTCTGTATCCATGCCGGACATCAACCCGGCGATTCCCTGTGAGGAATTGGCATTGTTGGCACTTACACTGTAATAAGTGGAATTACTTATGCTGCTCATAAGATTGACACCTCCTGCGGTTCTTCTATATATTTATGCGCTGTTTTTTCAAATTCTAAAGAGGAATTTATATAATTTTGTTTGTTCTTGTTGTGTCAAGCGTGGGCAAACCCGTTAAAACGGATTGATGGTAGCCGTCAACCATGGTTTTTGTACGGTAATCCAACTCGGACATTTTATCGGCGATTCTTTGTTTTTCTGATGCCAAATGTTCTTCTAAAGCAGGTGCATTGCTTAAAATGCGGTTCACAATGGCTTTAATGGACAATGATGTGTCATAGAGTGTCATCTCATCCGGCTGCAGTGTGGTGGGGCTTAGTTCATGTTTCAGCACCCGTTCCCATCTCGGATGATTTTCACATAGACCGGCAATGGATTGGTCAATAGCAGAAACCGTTTGTAAGATTTCTTCTCGTTTTTCCATGTCCTGTTCCAGCTGATCAATTGTATTTAAAAACATTTTTTCACTGATTTCTTCAAATTGCAAAAAAAGGTTTTTCTTTTTTGATAATAAATTTAAGAGTTCTGAAAAAGCCATTTCTTTTTGCTCCTTTCGCTAAAATTGGTTGAATTAATTTCTTTTATGCGGTACAATTACAAATTGAAAAGGGGGATAAGAGTATGTTTGCTCCAACAAATTGGTATGCTTTTGACGCCATACTCCGCTCGCAAGAGGGAGAAGATATCGCAAGAGGAGAAGCCCATATCAGCATGGCACAAAAGGCGGTTACTTTTGAAAGTGATTTTGTACCGCTCTATCCTATTGGCACACCTATGCAGATTGTTCGCTTGCATCAAGAAAAAGAAATTCATCGTTTTAGCGGCAAAGTATATCTTTCCGATAAAAAACTCATGAGAATTGTAGCGGTAAAAGATGAGCTTTTACCGGGGTCAGAGTATTTTTACAGTGATAAAATGAACTTTCCCGCAATATTAAGTGCTTTTCCTGTCACGGAGGGAAAAAAGCGCCGTTTTTTTAAAAGACCTGCTTTGCCTGAGATTAGTATCCCTAAAGAATTTGCAGTTCAAATTGTAGGTTTGACAGAAGAAAGATTGATTTTCCATTTTAAGGATCCTGCCAGCCGCTTGCTTTCCAGAAAAGAAAATGGAAACTGGTCCTTTATGGGCGTTGCGGCTACAGAATTAAACCTAAAAGAAGAATTTTTTATTACAGCAGGAAATCCGCTGAATATTCAAGTGCCGATATCGGTTTCCAAACCCTTTTATTTTGGAGAGCAGGCCTCTTATCTGTGTGAATATCGTAAAAATTCTCCAGAGCTTCGCCGAACCATAGCAAATTTTTTATGGCAATATAATCTAGAGCATAATAAATTATTTTGACGGAGGCGTGAGCTTTCGCAGTAGAGTTTTAATATTGTTGGGTTTTGTTTCGTTTATTGCTTTCTTGTTTTCTTGAATGGTTTGATACAATTCTTTTCTCCAAATTTTACATTTCTCGGGCGCAACAATGCCCAAACGAACTTGCTTTCCAGTTTCGGTGACAGTAACCTCAATTTGCTCATCACCAAGATCAATAATAATGGAATCTCCTGTTTTACGAGTAATAATTAACATTATGAAACCTCCTTTGATAAGAGGAATCGAACCGGATAATCTTGCTCCAAGATAATTTGTGCAGCAAGATTTTTTTGCGTGTTTACGATAATCGGGCTTTTTAAATTAATGCTGAGTTCACTTAACCCGTTTTTTATAACAGCTACTGTCCAACAAACCAGTTCTCCTTCGCCCAACAGAGAATCAATGCTTTCGGGCAGCTTTGGCTGATAAGTATCCGACAAAGGGCTAGGGTCGAAAAGGATGAAACAGATTTCAGGATTTTCAGTAGACTGCATCCAGACAATTTGTTTACCGATGGATTGATCAAAGATAAAAGTGTATTTTGTAAAGTCTTCAAAGCCAAAAGGTGGCTGTACAAAAGTGATAATTTCTTTTTCAGTTATTTCAATTTCTCCGAAATCACGGGTTTTACAAAGCATATTGTTTTCTCCTTAATAACAGCAAAATAAGTGAATATTGCAGACTCTTAAACAAAATTCGCACAATATGAACAACGATAGCCTGTCATGGTTTGACAGGCTTTTTTGTAACGAAAAATCGCCATGATGCTAAACTGCATCTGACGATTCTTCATAATTGGGGTCTGCGCTTGGCGGAATGTACATAGGGCTGCCAAGATACTCAATATCAACATGTGCGTATTCAATAATTCGCATTTCAACACTTCCGGGAATATATTGGAGTTTCAAAGGTTCAATCTGCCAATCAAATTCGACACTGCCGGCAGTGTTTTCTACGGAAATATGAGGTGGTTCCCAAGAAATATCGGCACCGGTACTGGGTAAAAAGGCAGTATAAATCTGTGGTTGTTGGAGCATTTTATCCCTGATAATTTGTCCAATGGTAACACCGTCTTCAATTTTTGCCATCTGTTTGCCTTCTTCAACCGTTCGGCGAATGTTCTGTGCAAAAATAGATAGGCTTTTTTCGGCTGCCATGCGTACTCTGTCACGAATGGTGGCAAATCCAAGTGATTTTCGCGCCTCATAAGTATCTAAACGAAGTTCAGCTGGCTTGGTCTTTATTTTAAGCTCAGAGGGAGTGGTGTGTGTGTTCGCATGGGGAAGAAAATCCTGTTTATACTCTAATCTGGCAGGTGTGGTTTCTAATTCATATTTCATGGGAGTTGTTGTGATTTTCAGTAATTGCATAATAACACCTTCTCACAAAAAATAAATAAAATTATCCATAACTAATGTCTGTTCAAAAGTTAAAAAAATTATTGGATAAAATCCATTAAAGAAACAGGCAAAATACGGGAGCCCATTTGAATGACCGCTTTTAAGACATAATCATTCATTGTCAGTGCTGTGGAGGCCTCTTTAGGATCTGTACCCATCAAGTTATAAATACGTGTATTATAATTATCCACGCTGTTTTCTAATCTTGTCTGCATCGTATCCAAAAAGTTTGTGCGGGCACCGATATCGGTTAAGTTGGCACGAAATTTATCACTTAATACAGTTAGATGTGTTTGTATTTTTCCTAACGTATCTCTGTCATGGTTACGGATACTATTTTCCAAATTTTCCAGTAAATTATATATATTGTTGGATAAACCCGACTCTGGATCTTTACCAAATCCCATGATGTCTAAACCTGAAAAAGAAACTAAAAATCCGGTATCTCCGTCTGTTTGGCTGCCCTTCATTTTTAAGCCCAAGCCAATGTCTAAATAGACATCTTCATTGGCAGGAATTGTTTTCCTGTCACCATTTTGGTCCAGATAAAAATAACCGTTTTCATCCTTTGTAATGGCGTCGACATCAATGCCGTTATAAAGTAATTTACCCTCTGCTGTTTTTTCAAATGGAGAGGCTAAGCTGGCATTTGAACCGCCGAAGATATATCTTTTACCGTATTTGGTATTGGAAAGACTTAAAATTTGCTCTTTTAAAGCCTTTACTTCATTGGCGATGGCGGCTCGTGATTCGCCTTTTTCATCACTCATGGCTTTGATGGAGAGCGTATTAATCTGTGTCATAATATCTTGAATTGTGGTCATCGTGTCTTCTGCCATAGCAAGCTCATCATTGACAGATTTTACGTTGTCCAATTGTTTTTCGGTTTTGTAAAGTTCTGTTCTGGCACGTAAAACTCTCGTGCCGGATGAAATATCGTCCGATAATTTTTCAAAGCGATGCTCTGACATTATCTGCTCATGGGTTTTAGCATAGGAAGATTGAGCTTGGTTTAAATATTTTAAATAGTTACGTGCGGTGCTTCTATCTGAAATTCTCATAATGTAATTCCTTTCTAGCCTTATAAACCGACTCGTCCCATACGATTGATAACAGTATCTAAAAGGTCATCTAAAGCTGTCATCAAACGTGCGGCGGCTTCATATGATTTTTGATAAATCAGCATATCGGCAGTTTCTTCATTGCGGGAAACGCCGGAAATGGAGTCACGTTGGTCTAAAAAATCATCGGCGACCGTGGCAGTTGCCTGCTGACGGTTTTCTTGGTAGCTGAGGTCGGAGGCGAGCTTTCCTAAAAAGTTAATTTCAAAATCCACAAAGCTGCCTGTGTATTTTTCTCCATGTGATTCAAAAGTAAAACTTGACTCTGTCAGCAGGCTGGCCATTTTTTGTGCATAATCTTCCACTTCCTCGTCACGGGTATAGATAAAATAACCGGCTCCGCCTTGCGTCCATTCTGTACTGATAGAAACGTTGGCAGCTGTAATGGGAATATTGTTGCTGGTGCCTGATTCAGTTTTGGCAGACAATAAAGTTTTATAGACAATGTTCCCGAATTCGTCCACTTTAGGCTGTTTGGTGACAGCATCATATTCCGGAATAGCATTGTTTGCCATTTGTGTCAAGGCACTGGCAAAGGTGTTGATTTGGTCACGATAGTAAGGAATACCCTGATAAGGGCTTTCTGTTTTATCCTGTACGTTATGACCGCGCCCGTTAATGAAATGAATACTGCCGAGTAACGATCCTGCCGTAGTAGAAATGTTTTTTCCCGTAGAACTCCACTGTACAGAAACCGTTTGTTCACCCGGTGTTTGCACCATGCGAAGAGTGCTGGGTTCATTTTCTTCTATCATCAAATGACCGCCGAATTCGACATTGACTTTCCCGTTGGCAAGCTGTACAACACTCACATCACCATAATTGGCCAATTCATCCAGCAATAGATTGCGTTGGTCCAATAATTCATTAGGCTGAAAGTATTCACTCTTTGAAACCAAGACAGTAGCGTCATCTCCAATGGCTTTATTGAGATTGGCAATTTGAGAGGCAATGTCATTGACTCGGTTTACACTGACATTTAAATCTTCAATTTGTTGATTCATAACATCTGTCAGCTTGCGGTCAAGCTGCTGCAAAACTTGTGTAATATTCTTAAAAGCAGATAATACAATGTTAGCTTCGGTGTCCATAGTAGGTTCTTGTACAAAGTCATTCAGGCTTTTATATAAGGTCTGCATGGCACTGTATAAACCTGATTCACTGGCAATATTATCACCGTCACCCAAAGCACTTTGAATATCCTGAAGGATACTGGCAGCCTGTCCGTGGTAACTGGCCTTAGAATACTCATCGCGAAAGCGTTTATCCAAAAGGTTATCACGCATTTGTGAAACGCCTAAAGTATCTACACCTTGTCCCATTAAGCCAACACGATTGCTGGCAACTTTAGTGGAGTAAGAAGAGGGGGCAATAGAAGTTCTCTCTACTCTTTGGCGGGTATATCCCTTTGTTTCTGTATTGGCTAAATTGTTGCCAACAATATCAATTGATTTTTGATTGGCAAAAACCGCATTTTTCGCAGTTTGAAAACCCATAAATGTAGGACGCACAGGGGATTCCTCCTTTAAATTTTTTCTTCAAAAGTTTTACCGAGGTGAGAAGAAACACGTTTTTTTCCGCTCGGTTGATATAGGTTGGCATGATTTTCAGGAGATACACCGGCAAAATGCTGCATTAAGTTCAACTCTGTCGTAGCAATTTCAAGCGAAAGTTGATTTAACTCTTGCAGCTGTGAAGTTGCGTTTTGCAAATCAGAAAATAACCGGGTAAACAAAATCGAATCATCTTTTGAAAGTTTGGCGAGAATCTCAGAAGAAGATAGTCCCTCAAAGCCTGCTTGAGATTGCGCTGCAAGTCTTTTTTTCTCCAGACCTTCCAGCTTCATCATTTTTGCCTGTTGTTCTTGCAACAGTGATTCGATTTTCTCGCCCTCATGATTCAGCAAAGCGTTTCTCTTTTCTTGCTCAGACCGAATCATATCGTTTATTTGTTCAAGCATTTTTTGAGTAATGTCAAAAAAAGAAGTTAAATTATCTTTCATGAATTAATTTTCTCCTTCTTGGCCTTTATCTCCGCAAACCTTATTTAAAATAGCACGGGCGATAGCGTCTCCGGAAACGGAACAGGAATCACCTTGATATTTTATTTTAAGAGCAGCAATTTTCGCAGAAGAAGATTGTGAAAATTGCTTGTCAGCGGCAATTTTTTCCATAGCCGTATCCATCTTGGACTGAAAAGAGGCTTGAGAACTAATTTGAATGGTATCTTGACTGGTTTGATTTGGTGCAGCAGATACTCCATCGACTTTTTGTGAAGGCCGATTTTGCAGTGAATGTGAATGGAATTTATAAGCACCGTGAATTCCTTTAATATCCATGAGGTATACCTCCTTAAATAATGTGGCAATCAAAAATATGCAGGATGAAATCATTAACGGATAATTTAATATGAATTAAAGATATCGTATGAAAGGTTTAGTATAACATTTATTCAATCCTTTTTGTGAAAACGAAAGTCCAAAATGATAAAAAAACTAAATAATTATAATATCCTATCAAACTAAT
>URPG01000045.1 GCA_900549675.1 uncultured Oscillospiraceae bacterium
TGCCTTTATCGGCAGTACGGGAAGCGGCAAGTCAACTCTGATTCAATTGATTCCCCGGATGTACGAAGTGACAGAAGGCAAGATTTTTGTGGACGATGTAGATGTTAGAGATTATAATATCCATTCGTTGCGTCAAAAAATCGGGTTTATTCCGCAAAAAGCGCAGCTTTTTACCGGAACCATCGCTCAAAACCTTCGTTTTGGTAAACCCGATGCCTCACAGGCCGAATTAGAACGAGCCGCCGAAATTGCGCAAGCCGCTGATTTCATTGCACAAAAAGAAAAGGGATTTGAAGAGCTGTTGAGTGAAGGCGGCAGTAATCTTTCGGGGGGACAGCGTCAACGGCTGGCCATTGCCCGCGCCATCGTCAAAAGACCTGAAATCTATATTTTTGACGATTCTTTCTCTGCTTTGGACTATGCAACTGATTTAAAGCTTCGCACGCGTCTGCGCGAAGAAATTAAAGATGCTACTGTTCTCATTGTTGCTCAGCGTATCGGCACCATTCGCAATGCGGACAAGATTATTGTTTTAAATGAAGGTGAAATTGTAGCTCAAGGCCGGCACGAAGAATTGCTGGATACTTGCGGTATCTACTACGATATTGCTATTTCACAGCTTTCTGAGGAGGAATTGGGATGAATAAAGTGAAATTTCATAAAGCAGGCCGCCTGATTCAGCTGTGCGTGGATTCGTATAAGCTCCAATTTATATTGCCGATAATTTTTACAGTAATAGGCAGCATATTGGGAGCACTGAATCCCGTTATTATTGGACTTGCCATTACAGAGTTAAGTTCTAATGTAAAAGAAATTGCAAAAGGTACGCCCGGGGCGCAGATTAATTATCAATATGTCTTATGGGTAGCTTTAATTTTGCTTGCCTCAGCCTTTGTTCGTCAGGGAATTACCTACTTGGCAAGCTATCTGCTGGCAGGCGGTGTACAGAACAGTTTTAAAGATTTGCGTACGCGAATCAACCAAAAAATGAATCGTTTGCCGGTATCCTATTTTGACAGAAACAAGCAGGGTACGATACTCAATACCGTAACAAACGATGTGGATGCGGTATCCAATGCAGTACAGCAAAGCTTTTTGCCAATGGTATATTCGGTAACCAGTATTGTCGGCACCTTTATTATGATGTTGTATCTTTCTGTTCCATTGGGCTTGCTGTCAATGCTTTTAATTCCGACAGCATTTATAGTGTCACGCTATTTAATGAAAAAATCGCAAAAGCATTTTTCAGGTATGCAAAACACCTTGGCGGAGCTAAATGGTTATATTCAAGAACGGTATACCGGCTTTTCTGTGATTAAGCTTTATAATGCGGAAGAAGATACGGTTAAACAATTTATAGAGATTAACCACCGTTTAAATAAAGAAGGGTTTAAAGGTAGCTTTGTTTCCTCACTGCTTTCTCCCTGTATGGAATTTTTAGTCAACTTCACCTATGTAATTATGGTTTTGCTCACCGGTCATGCTGTTTTATTTTCTGGCATGGCTCTGGGAAATATGCAGGCCTTTGTGCAGTACATTTGGCTGATTTATGAACCTATGGGACAAATTACACAGCTTTCGCCGGCAGTACAGAGCGCAGTGGCGTCGATGGAACGTATTGTCAATTTTCTGGAAGAACCGGAAGAAAATCAAGAAAAAGTTAAGTGGACAGAGCTTGACACAGAGAAATATCAGGGCCAAGTGGAATTTTGCAACGTGAAATTTGCCTATCAAAAAAATAAACCGTTGATTAAAGATTTTTCTTTGACGGCTAAACCGGGACAAAAAATTGCTATTGTAGGTTCAACCGGTGCCGGCAAGACGACGATTATCAATTTGCTCATGAGGTTTTATGACATTAATGCCGGTGATATTCGCATTGACGGTGAGAGCATTTATGATATGAGCCGCAGTGCTTCACGTTCTCTTTTCGGAATGGTTTTGCAGGATGCTTGGTTATACCATGCAACCATTGCCGATAATATTCGTTTCGGCAAGTTGGATGCTACGGATGAAGAAGTGATACAGGCCGCCAAAGACGCAAATGTACATCATTTTATCAAAACGATGCCCGGTGGTTATCAAATGATGATTAATGAAGAGGCAAGCAACGTGTCTTTGGGACAAAAACAATTGCTGACCATTGCAAGAGCACTGCTTGCTAACCCCCGCATTTTGATTTTGGATGAAGCCACCAGCAGTGTGGATACCCGTTTGGAAATGTTGATACAAGTTGCCATGAAACGTGCCATGGAGGGAAGAACTAGTTTTGTCATTGCCCACCGTTTGTCCACGATTAAAGATGCTGATTTAATTTTGGTGATGGATCAGGGAGATATTGTGGAACAAGGCACACATCAGGAACTTTTAGCCTTGAAAGGCACGTATGAAAAATTATATAACAGTCAATTTGCCAAGCAGTAAAATGTTTGAAAAATAAGCGAAAGCTGAGTTTAAATCTTCAAAAAACACTTCAAACTTCTGTTGATCAAAAATCAATGTCTAATAGGATAAAATTCCTTAATTTTTCAAACCAAAAACATTTTGTCCGGCACAGATAGACTTAAACCAGAATTTATTTGTTTCAATACACAGGATAGTACAATGAAATAGGGTGTTCCCTTGCTTACACATGCAGAGGAACACCCTATTTTGTTGTACATTCAGCATATATTTTTTGTATTTCTTACTTTTGGCTAAATGTGCATTAAGAAATTTGTGTTAATAATAAAAGGCTATATCCGTCCATTTGTATGGAGCCTTTTATGGTTTCTCCGGTTTCAAGATTTGTGTAAGAGTCAAGCAGTTGAACTTCTGTTTTCTCCGCATTGAAATTTTGCAAAAAAACTACATCTTGCTTACCGCGGCGTATGGTTGCCGTTACACCGCTGGGCAGCTTTGCATGAACGGCCGGTTGTATGCCGGTTTCTTGGGTTAGCCGGCGGTAGAAATCCAAATAAAAACGATCTTCGGCTTTTCCTGCCAAATAATAGGCAAGTCCTTTTCCATAATTGTTTTGGCACAAGGCGGGTTCGCCTTGGTAAAAATCTTTCTCGTAAACGGCCTGTACTTGTGCGCCCTCTGTTTTAACACGTTCACAGAGTTCTGTCAGACGATAGGATTGACCGTTCCACGTCATAGAATTGCTTTCACCGTCGTATAAGGCGTCGATTTCTTCGCGGTAAAGACCAAAAACATCGGTAAGATTATGGGGTCTTCTGCCTAAATAACAAAGATCGCTTTCATTGACAATTCCACTCCAGTAGGTACCGACAAGGGTGCCTCCTTGTTCTACAAATTCCTTTAATTTTGTTGAGGTGGTTTCACTTTGCATATAAAGAACAGGAGCAATGACCAATTTGTAATCAGACAAATCACAGGCAGGGTCAATGACATCCACGGGAATTCCCAACTGCCAGAAGGCGTAGTAATGGTCTTGCAGTGTTTCGATATAGTGTACGCCGGAGTTGCGGGGACCGCCGTCAGTCTGTTGTAAAGCCCAACGGTTTTCTGTATCAAACAGAATTGCTGTTTTGGGGCGAACCAATGTGTTGGCGATTTCAGAAACGGTAGTCAAACGCTGTCCCAGTTCGGCAACTTCTTTAAAAACACGAGTATTGTCTTGACCGTCATGGTCTACAACGGCACCATGGTGTTTTTCAGAGCCGCCTCGGCTTTTACGCCACTGGAAATATTGAACAGAGTTAGAGCCGTGTGCAACTGCCTGCACGGAGGAAAGCATATGCATATGAGGTCTTTTCAATTTATCGGCATCGAACCAACTAATGGAGCTGGGGGTGCTTTCCATTAATAAAAAGGGTTTTCTGTCTTTATGAAGACAACGCATCCAATCGTGTCCAAAGGCGGTGTCAGAAGCACAGCGGATATCAGACACACTGGGCAAGTGCCATTTTGGATAGCTGTCCCATGAAATAACATCTAACACATCTTTAAATTTGGCATAATTTAAACCGTCATACAATGCCATAAAATTGGTGGTAACCGGCAAATCAGAACCGCCTGCCCGCACCGCGTCACGCTCCCATTTGCAAAAATCTACAGTTTGGTGGGTGACAAAACGTTTCCAATCCAAGGTTAGTGCAGAGGTGCCGGTTTCTCCGTTTGGCAGCGGCGGCTCAATCTGTGACCAATCTGTATAGGTATGGCTCCAAAAAGCAGACCAATATTCGTAATTCAAACGTTCTAAGGTACCATATCTTTTTTGCAGCCAAACCTGAAATTCCTGTTGGCAAAGCGGACAGTAACATTCGCCTCCGTATTCATTGGAAAGATGCCAAAGAATAACCCCCGGTAAACTGCCCAGTCTTTCCGCCAAACGTTTATTCATCTCCCAGACCTTTTCTCGGTATAGAGGGGAAGTGTAGCAGTGATTATGCCGGCCGCCCATATGATCTCTCTGCAAATTAGGTGCGACCCGCAGAACCTCGGGGTAACGGTGCGCCATCCATACAGGGCGGGCGCCGCTTGGGGTGGCCAAAATGGTATATATTCCATTGGCGTATAAATTTTTGATGATATCTTCAAGCCAATCAAAGCTATATTTTCCTTCTTCCGGTTCTAAAGCCGCCCAGGAGAAAATACCCACGGAAACGCAGTTGATGTTTGCTTTTTTCATGAGTGCGATATCTTCGGCGAGTATACGGGGATCGTGCAGCCACTGGTCAGGGTTATAATCACAGCCGTGCAGCATTTGTTCTTGTAAAATCATGATGTTGAAAGTCCTCTCTTTCGATGTGTTCTATAAATGGATATAGAGTGATATAAAGTTTTGATTCAACCTGCCCCAAACCAAACCAGACAAGATTTAGTTAGGTTTCAGAACAGGAATTTATCGCTTAATTAATGTGAATTTCCTTACCATACCATAAACCGGCGGTGCGGTGATTTGAAGACCTGCCCGCAAAAATCCTTTTGATTGTTTCTCAAGCAGAACAGAGAACGTCTGCCATTCATGTTCCGTTGGATGAATGATGATTTCTTTCCGCTGATGTTCATCTTCCAAATATAGGCGTATATCAACGTTTGTGGTATCTGTTCCCAAATATTCGGCGGTTAAGAGGTAATTTCCCTTTTCACACCGTGTAAGCTCTTGGGAAAGGGAAAAGTGGAAATTTTTAACCGATTCTATTCGCAGAGCATTGATAGGAGGAGCGGGAAACGACTCAACAAAGTCAGGATGAATTTGTGAAAGCGTATCTTTGCTTTTTTCAATATTCCAACAAGTGAGTCCTTGTTCCCAGTTGGTATCGGTCAATAGGTTTTTGACAGAATCAATTTTTTCCGCAGCAATCACTTTTATCGTAACGGATTGTTCCCAATCCTTGATTTTCCCGTTGAATATTTTTGTACCGGCCTGCTGAGTCCATGAGCAGGAAATATCGCTGTCAGTCCAATAAACGGGTAAGGCACGGATACTGCCGTCATAATAAAGAGCGTTGAGTGTGACAGGCAGCTGATAATTTTCGCCTATCAAAACTTCGATGTCATGAGGTTCGTAAATTTTAGCAATTTTTTGGGGACAGGATTTTTCTCTGGTAAACAAAAATGACTCAATCCCTTCCATGACACGTCCGTTGGGATCCAGCAATCCCATATTTTCTGCCCAGCCGCCTTCACCTTCTTTGGGAAGACAGAACGGCTCCCAGTAATAAATACCCATACCCATTTTATGTGGAAGAGAGGCAGTGATATTCATGACCAGATCCAATACTTTCTTTTGCCCCTGCGGCGTAGCAGGAATGCCGGCGATTTTTTCCTGCGCCTTGTCAATGAATCCTTTTTGACTAAGCCGCCAGGCGTGTGCAGTTTCCGCAAGGATAATAGGCTTATGATACCTTTCAATCAATTGGCTCATGGTTTCTTTCAGGTCAGTGAAAGTACCGTGCCAAAAAGGATAGTAGGAAAGGCCCAAAACATCAAAATCACGGATTCCGTTGTCAAAGACGTTGTCCAGCCATTCTTTTAAGTAAAAATAGCGCCCGCCCTGATCCAAATGAATCATAATTTGCAAATTATTTCCGCCGATTTCTCTGGCACCGTCAATGCCGGCATTGATGAGTTCTACCATTTGTGAATAATGCGGCACCTCACCGTCAGGAAATAAAAAGCCGCTGCGAATTTCGTTGCCGATTTGAACCATATCAGGCAATGCATTTTCTCGTTTTAGGGCGGCAAGCGTATCTTTAGTATAATGGAAAACAGCTTCTTTTAATTCTTCAAAGGAGTAATTTTCCCAATCCTTGGGTTTTCTCTGCTGAGCAGGGTCGGCCCAATAATCGGAATAGTGAAAATCCAATAAAAAATGTAATCCATATTCTTTAATTTGCTTTGCCATAGCAAGGGTATGGAATAAACTGCAATATCCTCTGGACTCAGGAATTCTCTCTGGGCTATGCCAAATGCGGAGCCGAATAGAATTGACACCATATTTTTTTGCCAGTGCTAAAGGAGGGAGAGGGGTGCCATCTAAGTCATATGTCACCAACCCGTTGTCTAAATATTCAGGTACAAAAGAAAGGTCCATTCCTTTATAAAAATCCAACATATCAGCTCCTATTCTCGATATAAAATATCGGTTGATTTACGAAATAAAATTTCATAATCTACAATGCTTTTTTTACTGTATTCATTTCCCATTAAATAATTAATCATCTGGTTGCCGATGGCGTTTCCCATTTGCTTTACAGAAAGATTTACAGCTGTTACAGAAGGAGAGAAACAATTTAAGTTCGCACTGTTACAAAGTGATGCAATAGCGATATCCATGGGAATCCGATAACCCTCTACTTGCATTCTTGACATAATTCTTGTGCAAAGCACGTCATCGGCGCAAATAATACATTCTACTTTTTCCCGTATAATGTCATTGATGACGCCGTCTATCAGCTCGACATTCCCAAAATTTGTATAAACAAGCTGTTCTTCTTTTGGCAGACCATGTTTGGCAAGGGCGGTGTAAAAACCATTGCATCTCTCTTTGTCGACTCGGAAGGTCATATTGTTGGCAATCATAGCAAATTTACGATAGCCTTTTGTAATCAGCATGGAAGTCAGACTTTCAGCGGCTCCCCGGTTATCACTGTCCACTTGCAAAACCTCATCGTATTCACATCTGCCCACAAGTCCTGTGGGAAAATGCAAATCCGTTAGATACTTTAGAATTTTATCATCCTGTAAATTACGCATAAGGATAATAGCATCGGCTTTTTTGTTTTCGACCAGAGAGTGAACGCCCGATATATCATCAAAAGCTCCGGTAGCAATTACAACATGATACTGAAAGACGGAAGCAGATTCACTGATTCCCAACAGGCACTCTTGAAAAAAGGGAATATTGGTCGTGTAAGCATCGGTGGGAATGACAACCCCTATATTTCTTGTTTTTCCAAGAGTTGTTTTAGGTTTCTGACGATAAATAAATCCTTTTTCTTGTGCAAAATTTTTAATTTTCTGCCGTGTTTCTTCTCCGATTCTGCCCTTGCCGGACAAGGCTCTTGAAACTGTGCTTTTAGAAACTTTTAGTTCCTTTGCAATATCATCAATTGTCATGATTTTTAACACCTGCCTATGCTTAAAATAGTCCGGGTCGCTATCCCAAGCAACCCGGACTATTCCGTTTAATTTGCCGGTCTTTCTGCTAAATATGCTTCTGCCTGTTTGTTCATCTCCGCTAAAATATCACGGATTCCGGCAGCTTCCAGTGCATTTTTAAATTGCTCAATGGTGGCATCAACGTCGTCAACCAGACCATTGATAAGAGGATCATAGTAAGTAGATATATTGGCTTCAACTGCTGCTACCTGTGTGGTAACTTTTGTACTATCAAAGTTAAAACCGAAGAAGGGGTGTTCTTCTTTAATGTTAGACTCCCATTTTGCGACCAGCTCGTCATAATGTTTATCAAGCTCCGTCGGATTTTCAATATACTCTTTTCTGGTGAGGGTGGTATTGTTCCAACCCCAGTTGCAGTTATTGTTGTAAGTATAACCGGCTTGATTTTCGGCAATTAATTTGTATTGGTCTTCTCCAACAGCTTCCCAATGCTTGCCTTCAATACCGAGCATGGCAAGGTCATAAATATCTTTGTTGGTATAGAATTCATTGAGTACCATCATGGCTCTCTCTTTGTTCTTACTGTTGGCATTAATGGCAACACCGTTGTTAATATATGGGTTTACAGCTTTTGGCATATCAGCTACAGGGTCAACGATAGTAACTTCCCATTCGGGGTGTTCCAGATTTGCTTGTTTGCCATATAGCTTGCAGCTACCTAAATTCCAAATCATAGCAGCGGTTTTTCCGGTCAACAGACCGGTTTGCCTGTCATCTTTTACATTCAATACATCAGGTGACCATGCACCTAAGTCGGCAAGTTCTTTTACTTGTTTACAATAATCAGCGAAACCGTCCCACTCTAAAAGGTATATAAAGCTGGTGTCGTTTAAATCATTGGCGTTGTACAGGACTAATTCGCCGGATTTAGGAGCCCCGCCAACCAAGCCCATTCCTTTTGATTGGAAGTATTGGTACCAGGGTCCCCCCAGTGAAGCATACATTCCGTCTTCGGCGCAGGCCTTGTAAAATGCTTTTAATTCCTCCCATGAGGTAATGTCTTCTATACCATATTTTTTCATTAAATCGCCGCGTACGGCCATGACATCCTGCCCGAATTCGTTTGTATAGTTGGGAACCATATAGATTTCATTATCGATTTTAGCTTGGGACCAAGCTGTTTTCGGAACGGTATCCCATATACCCGGGGCGTAAGTTTGAATAAAGTCTTCTGAAAGGGGATAAAAACCGCCTAATCCCACAGTTTGCTCATAATGCCCCCAACTGCTGGCGGTAAAAATGAGGTCGAAATTTTCTTGACCGGAGAAAAGTAAAGAATATTTTGTTTCATGGTCGCCCCAAGAAAGAAAATCTACTGTTACGGTGGCATTGACTTTCTCTTTTAGGATTTCGTTGATTTTTCCGTACACTTCATCAAAATCAGCAGCCCGGTCGCCTAAAAGATACATTTTAAGTTCTACTGCCTCTTCTGTTCCTACTTTTTCTGTATCTGCTGTATTGGCAGATGCATCACCGGCAGGTGCGGCACTTGAGTCTTTGGGAGAGTCGCCGTTGTCTGATACGCAGCCAGACAACACACTGAGCAACAGGATTGTGCTCAGGAAGAAAGAAATGAATCGTTTCATCTTTTTACCTCTTTTCTTTTTCTGAATATATTTTGGATATATGGATATATAATGAATGAAAAAGACGGCTTAAATTAAATTTAGAAAGGGATTATCCTTTTACGGCACCAATGGTAATGCCCTGTACAAAATAGCGCTGTACAAACGGATAAAGTAAAATAATAGGGCCGGTTACCACAATGGTTAAAGCCATTTTCAACGTTTGTGAAGGGAGTGATACTGAACTGATGGCGGAACCGCTGACAGCATTATTGGCAATCATTTTTTTATAAGCTTCAATGTTATTGACTTGCTGATAAAGAAAATATTGCAGGGGATATTTGTCGGGAGATTTTATGTAAAGCATAGCGTTATACCAGTCATTCCAATAGGCTAATGCTACAAATAATCCCACTGTGGCAAGTGCAGGCTTGATTAATGGCATTACAATTTGAAAAAGAATACGGAACTCTCCGCAGCCGTCAATTTTAGCGGCATCAATCAAAGAATCCGGAAGTCCGGTGATATAGCTTTTCATAATGAGCAAATTATAAACACTGAATAATAAAGGCAATAACAAAGCCAAATAATTATCGTTCAAGCGCAGTGTTCCGGTCATTAATACATAAAAAGGAACCAAACCGCCGCTGAATAGGGTTGTAAAATAAAAGAAGAAAGAAAATCCGTTTCTCCAGCCGAAATCCTTTCTGGTCAAAACATAGGCGGTCATCGTTTGCAGAAGCAACGCTAAGGCCGTACCGATAATGGTTAGCGTAATGGTGGTAGCATAGGCTTTAACAACGACCATGGGTTCTTTGAAAACAGTTTTATAGGCTTCCAAGCTGAAATCCTGCGGTAAAATACTAAATCCATTTTGTAAAATAGCATTTTCGGAAGAAAAAGAGCCTGAGATAATCATAATGAATGGAATTAAACACATCAGTGCGATGATTGTGCAAAAGGTATAGGAAATGATGTTAAGGGTAATTACATCGGCGCCCTTTTTTATTTTAGTGCCATGCATTCAAGTTCACCTTCGATTCTTAATTTAGGGTAATTATTTTGAATAAGTTAAAATAAGGTATAATCTTCATCTATTTTGCTGACAAGCTTATTGGCGATTAGAACCGTAACAAAGCACAGAACCGATTGGAATAGACCGATGGCGGCGGCCATGCCGTGGTTGTTGCTGCTGACCAATGCCCGGAAAGTAAGGGTATCAATAACATCGGTGTGACTGTAGAGCAAACCGTTTGTACCAATCAAATTATAGAATAAATCAAAGTTACCTTTAAATATGCCGCCTATAGACAAAAGGAATAAAATAATAGTGGTGGGCATGATAGACGGAATGGTTATCTTAAAAATTCTTTGGAATACATTGGCACCGTCAATAGCGGCGG
>URPG01000046.1 GCA_900549675.1 uncultured Oscillospiraceae bacterium
CGTCTAAATCAAACAAAAAGCCTTTATATTCATTCATTTGGCTGCTCCTCATAGACGAGTGTCCCATTTTCCGCAAAAGGCATCTACCGGGCTCTTTCCTTTAAAGCGGCTGCGCCCCATCAATTTGTCTACCAAGACCTTTAACGTTCCATGCTGCGAACCATAAGTATTAATAAAGGTTTTTACGCGCGGTACATCCAACAAATGATAAGGATTCTCGACAGAAATAAAAATCGTTGGCACTGCATTGACATAATGCGGACAGTTGGCGCCCATCGGCTGCTGCCATTCTATACGCACCGATGTTTGATTCGATTTTGTAGACAAATTGGCCAAGTAAATAATATAATCATATTTTTCTTTAATCTCATTATAACAAGGTACTTTACCTTCAAAAACAGAAGATGGTTCAAATATTGTTAATTCAAAGCCCTCTTTTTCCAATAACGCTTTGAATTCGTCACAAACACCTGCTCTTACAGAATAAGCCACACCCTGTTCGGCTTCAATTGGATAATAAAGCACTCTCTTTTTATGGATATCCAAAGGAAGAACGTCTTTCTCTTCTTTAACCAACGTAATCGATTCATCGGCAACATCCAGCGCCCATTGTTGATGTTTTCCGCAGTTCAACACTTGTTTCGCATCGCCTAAAGAAACTTCCGGCACAGGCAAATGTAATTTTAAAGCCGCTTTTAGTGCTAAAATTCTGGTCACAGCTTGGTCTAATCGTTCAGGAGTGATTATACCGCTTTCATATCCTTGCCGCATAAATGCCAAATCTTCTTCTAAATTGCGATTAAATAGGAAGATATCTGTTCCGCAGGCAATTGAATGCGGAACTGCTTTTGAGCGGTCCATAGGAATTGTAAAACCTGCCATAGTGGTTGCATCACTGACAATCAGACCATTGAAGCCGAGTTCCCCTCTTAGCAGCCCTTTTTCCCCTACTAACTCGGGAGAAAAACAGCCCGGCATAATCTCTTCTTCTTTTAAGGCGGGGTTCAAACGTTTCTGCCAAGCGGGCTGCATGATATGTCCGACCATAACGGTCAAAGCACCCGCCTCAATACACTCTTTATAAATTTTCCCGTATGTATTCATCCAATCTTCGCAGCTTAAATCATTAATGGTAGTCACCAAATGCTGATCTCGTTCATCACAGCCATCACCGGGAAAATGCTTAATGGAAACTGCTACGCCGCGTTTTTGGCATTCTTCTGTATACGCTTTGCCGCAAACAGAAACAATTTCCGGATTAGAACCGAACGTGCGGGTATTGGTAATGGGATTGCGGAAATTATAATCAATATCGATAATCGGCGCAAAGGCCCAGTTTGCCCCCACAGTTTTCCCTTCTTCTGCGCAGAGTTCGCCCAGACGTCTTGCATTTTCAGCATAATTTTTTGTAGCGGCAATGGCCATGGGCGTTCCCAACATCGTACCTTCTGTGACAATTCCGTTGCCGCCCTTTTCCAAATTGGCGGCAATTAACATCGGTATTTTGCTTTTTTGCCGAAAAAGAGCGGTGGCTCTTCTTCCTTCATCCAAAGAACAAGGACGATACATCACGCCCGCGGGCTGCACGGTGTCTAATAATTCATCCACATCCTTTTCATTATATTCTCTCATACAAGGAAACATTAATTGCTGTAATTTCTCGTCATCGCTCATTTCCGCAAGCGTTTTATTGACCCAAGCAATGTCAGAATCATTTAAAAAAAAGGGTTTTGCTTTTAAATTCATTTAACCACTCCTCCATTTAAAGAACACGTGTATTATTATTAATTGATTCTATCATAATACAGAAGCAGTGGTGAGTCAATCTATATTTATTACAACTTATTTAATCTATTTTGTGGATTTTATACAACCCTTTAAAATCATCAGCAAATCTTCTAAATATTCTTCTGCGTACCCCTGTTCTTCGCGAATTAAATCTGCACGGGGAATAATTCTTTGGCCAACGCCAAACAGTGTATTGATTAAAAACTTTGCTGTATATTCCGCATTGCGAATTAAACCAATACTGCCTTCTTCGGATGCCTGCTTTAATGCATTTGTTAAAGCAAAATGGTGAGTTTTTAATTTCTGAATATAATCCTGTGACAGATTGAGAGGATATCCATAATAGAAGCAGCTATCAAAATCATCTAGAAAACGAACCATTGAAGCTGAATTTTTCATTTTTTGAATGTAGAAAATAAGACCTTGCTCCACCTTTTCATAGCCGGTACTATATTGGCTGATTATCTCTTCCATTTCACTGTTTAGGTCATCTAAAATTTCTATCACAAGCTCCAGCGCAATTGCCTCTTTGGATTCAAAATAACGATATAACGAGCTTCTGCCTATATTGCATGCAGCAGCAATTTCTTTCATTTCGGTGCCTGCCATTCCTCTTTCAAAGAACATCTCTTTGGCAACCTTTAAAATGGTTTCTTTTTTTATCTGAATGGGTCTGGACATTTTTTACCTCGTCTTGTTCCGCTGCCAAAGGACAGCCTTTATTTAAGCTTTTAACTATAAGTCCATAAAAAGCAGATAGAGTATACTATCTGCTTTTATGTCTTCGGGTATTTTATCCTTACTTCACAAAAAATAAATCTGCAAATTTTTCAGGTACATGATAATTCACAATGCCGGTAGGAGAAAAAGCCGTATATTCATCTGTTTCCCCACGGTCAATGCGGTACAAGTTGAACCGCCACCGCAACCCCTCTTTTAATGAATCCAAAAATTCATTGGCAGGAATCGCAAGCTCATAGCAAGTTTTATTCTCTGTTCGCACCACAGCGGAAAGAATCACTTCTTCACGGCGTTCATAACTAAAATTTTGCTTTCCGTCATTCCGAATTAAATAATGTAAAATTGCGTTATTAGGGTTCACTTCTATCTCGATATAGCTATTGGGATTTTTATCATCGCCAATAAAAATTTCCACCACATCTTCATCATAAATCGAGTCATTATACCGCGTCATCTTCGCTTTTATTTCATAATCTTCACAATCAAAGGCCACATAAAGAAAATTTTCATCCCAGAGCAGCTTGGCAATAGTTCCTTGTTTCGGTTTTTCTCCACTGACTACTCCCTTGAGTAAAACCGGATAGGCCTTTTCCCATTGGGGTTTGGTTAAATCTGCGTCAATCACAAGCGGTGATTGTGTATACTTACATTGATATTCCATTACATTGCCTGCCTTATCAGTATTGAGAAACAATTTTTTGCAGTTCCTGCATTTTTTCTTCCATATCCGTCACTAATCTAAATTGCGTTCTGCACCTATCCAAATTATGCCCGGGTCTGTGAATTTTAAAATAAATATCGCCGTTTAAATAATCGGTTAAAAACCGCATTCCGCATTCAAGTGTAATCAATTTTGCAGAGAAGGGCAGTAATTCTTTTTCTTTCGGCGTAATACTTTGTTTCAGCTCTTCCAAAAAACCTTTTGTGAAAGCTTCAAATAAAGGCAAGCTGCAAGTTACCTTTTCCAGACAGCACTCATCTTCTGCGGCAGTACTGGCACCAAAACGGATTGCATCCCCAAAATCATATAACATCGAGCCAGGCATTACCGTGTCTAAATCAATGACACACAGCGCCTTATCCGTTTCATTATCAAATAAGATATTGTTGAGTTTAGTATCATTGTGCGTTACGCGAACAGGGATTTCACCTTTTTCGATTAAATCCACAATCACTTTGGTATCGTTTTTACGTGACAAGACAAAATCAATTTCAGATTCTACGCTGGCTTTTCTTCCCGCTCTATCTTCTTCCACTGCTTCCAAAAACTTTTCAAACCGATTTGCCGTATGATGAAAATTCTCAATCGTATCATACAATTTTCCCGCCGGAAAATCCGCCAAATCGTTTTGGAAACGTCCGAACGCTTTTCCTGATTCATAAAATTGTTCCGGATTTTCTACCGCTTGATAGGTTTTGCTGTTTTCCACAAAGCGATACATTCTAAAATAATCGCCGTCCTCAGTGCAATAGAGATTTTTCCCATTCACCGTCTTAATGACGATTAAGGTTTCTCTCTCCGGGCAGCCGCCCCGATTGGCTATTTTATTGTGCAGATATTCCGTCACGCGTACAATATTTTCCATCAATTTTTCGGGATCTTGAAAAACGTGATGATTGATGCGCTGTAAAATGTATTTTCCTGACCCCATTTCGGCCAGAAATGTATCATTGATATGGCCTTCTCCATAAGGCTGTGAAGTTGCGTCAACATTGAATTGACGAATAATTTCGTTCCAATTGCACCCCATAACATACCTCTCTTAACAATGTGAATGGTCGTTTTACAATAACTATGATTATACTATAAAAAATTCGTTTTGCAATCTTTCTTTTTATTCTATAGTATTGTGATAACATCGGCATTGTTCCTTACCGCAAAAAAGCTAACACCTGCGGATGTTAGCTTTCAGACTTAATTTATTTCTTGATATTTACAAAAAACTTAATCTTGATAGATGAAGCTTTCTATTTTATTCAATATGGATTGATCATCAGAATGTACGTGCAGTTCAATAGGATTTTTTATATCCAACGTAAATATCCCCATGATTGATTTGGCATCTAGAATATGAATGCCTTGAATTAATTCACAATCCACTTCTTCTTTAGAAAGGATAGCAGAGAATTCTTTTACCTTTTCCACGGTATCAATCAGCACTTTTGTATTCAGCATACTTATCAAACCTTACTTTCTTATTTCGTTAAATCATTTCTGTCATTAATGCGGTCAATAATTTTCTGTTTAAAATTGATGATATTATGCTTATATTCTTGATTCATAAGTTCGGAATGGATCAAGAAATCAGCGGTTGCTTTATTGTTAGCAATCGGAATATCATAAACCTGTGCAATTCTCAGCAAAGCTTTTACATCAGGATCATGCGGCTGTGATTCCAACGGGTCTGAGAAAAAAACCACAAAGTTAATTCTGCCCTCCACAATTTTAGCACCAATCTGCTGATCACCGCCTAAAGGACCGCTGTTATAGCCTTTTACGGGCAATCCGGTTTTTTCGGCCACCAACCGTGCAGTGGTTCCTGTTCCGCATAAAAAATGATTCTTTAAAATATCCTGATTTTCGGCGCACCATTCAATTAGTTCTTGTTTTTTTCCATCGTGGGCAATTAGTGCAATCGTTTTTTGTTTTTCAATTGTAAACGTAATAAATTCAGCATTCATAAACCTTCACCCATTTCATTTAATCCGTACTTTTAAGAAAATTTTCTTTGGTGCTTATATTATACATGAATTGACAATGTTTTGCAAAAAGATATTTGTCCTTTTCAGGTTCTATACGAAAAGCCGTATTTCGATTTAGGTTATCCTTAAAAATACGGCTTTTCATTTTATGATTGTCTATCCTCTTATCGTTTATGAGAGGAATTTTGTATTTCTTTACTCTTTGCAGCAAGTTCTTTTGCTGTTTGTCTAGGGTTTTCAGCTTTCATCAAAGCGGATACCACCGCAATACCGTTTACCGAAGAATTTTTCAACACATGACAATTGTCTGCATTGAGGCCTCCAATGGCCACAACGGGAACAGCCACTGATTCGCAAATATTTTTTAAAGTTTCAACCGGAGTGATAACCGTTTTCACTTTAGTAGTAGTCGGATATATTGCACCAACCCCTAAATAATCAGCACCCTCGTCAACCGCTTTCTTTGCCTGTTCCACTGTTTTGGCGGTAGCACCGATAATTTTTCCCTCTCCCATCAGCTTTCTGGCAACAGACACGGGAAGGTCACTTTGCCCGACATGAACCCCTGCCGCACCACAGGCTAACGCAACATCCACCCGGTCATCAATAATGAGCGGCAGATGATAGCGGTCTGTAATTTGCTTCACTGCCTGTGCCAAACGCAAATATTCTTTGCCTCCCTTTTCTTTTTCTCTAAGCTGAACCAATGTCACGCCGCCTTGGCAGGCTTGTTCTATCTTGTTTAGAAATTCTTCTTCTCTTAAATTGGTGCTATCCGTCACTAAATATAGACTAATATCCATTTTAGATTCTCCTATCTTTTTTGAATCCTGCATTTTTGCCGCAATTCCATATCTGTAATACCATAAAGCAGGTCCATTAACTGTATCTGAAAAGTTGCAGGCCCCTGTGTTTGATTTGCCAATTCACCGCTGACACCCATTAATAATAACGCCAGCAAAGAAGATTCTACGCTCTGTTTCTCCGACAAAAAAGCCGCTGTCAGTACATTGAGCATACAGCCTGTTCCTGTAACTTTTGCAAGCATTTTACAGCCGTTTTCTATCGTATAGAAATCTTGCCCATCGGTTACCAAATCTATTTCTCCAGTTGCCATAACCACAGCTTTATATTTTCTTGACAAGTCTTTTAATAATTCTTCGCTATAGAAAACAGAATCTTTTGTAATTCTGTCCTTTTCTCCAACATCAATTCCGTCTGCGTGATTTTCCACCCCTGCTAATGCCTTTAGTTCAGATAAATTTCCTTTGATGACCCAAGGTGAGCACTCTTCCAAGAAACGTCTGCCATAAGCCAGCCGCAGGGAACTACAGCCTACCCCCACCAAGTCGATAACAACAGGAATATCTTTTTTCCGGGCGCAACGCCCCGCCAGTAACATTGATTCCATGCGCACATTGGTAATATTCCCTAAATTTACTGCCAGAGCTTTTGCGGTATCTGTAATTTCACAGACTTCCCCGGGATGTTCTGCCATAATGGGTCTAGCCCCCACCGCCAACACCGCATTGGCGCAATCATGGATGGAAATCGGATTGGTGATACAATGAATCAGCGGACTTTTTTGCCGCACTTGATATCGAATTTCAAGTAGTTTATCTATTTCCCATTTTCTATTTTGCAATTACTTTCGCTCCTAAGCTTTGTTGAATTTTTACAAGCATACCATTCTTTTTTAGCGCCGTTAATAAGAAAAAAGCAATTGTACCGCCTATGAGTGTTCCACCCAAAAAAAGAGGAACATAAAAGAACCATGTTAAATCGGTTTTTCCCCATAATAATGTCATCACAGGGTAAGAAAGAATAGAACCGATCATTCCGGTACCAACAATTTCTCCCAACACAGCAAAAATCAATCTGCCTTTTGATTGTTCATATAAAAGGCCCGATAAAGCGGCGCCAAAGACCGCACCTGTCAAAGCAAGTGGGGGAATTCCCATAAGGGTCATACGGATAACACCGATGAGTGCCGCACAAAGTAAAGAATACCAAGGACCAAGAAGCACCGAGCAAACAATATTAATTAAATGTGCCATGGGGCACATGCCCTCTATCCTAAGAATCGGAGAAATAACAACCCCAAGCGCCACCAGCATTGCTAAAATAACCATTTTGTAAAGATTTGTATTTGATTTCATTTCGTTCGCCTTCCTATCGCAAAAATAAATTTTTTAAAGGTGTATCAATACCCTGTCAGCCTGCGTTAGGGGCAAAAAGCCAAATAGCAAGAAATATCACATGGATATTGTCACCTTACAGCGGTCGAAGCTCAAAAGCTTCCTCTCACCCCGAAACACGGGTTCCCTCGCTATTTGACCGTTCATACAACCAGTACAAGACGCTCCTCTTCTACTGATTTTGTCTTAAAACCATCTCCCTTTTGGGTTATTTTCAATCTATATAATAAAAAAGATTGGACAGATAAAATGGAATGTTTGTTATTCTTTATAAAATTGGTAAAAATGATTGGTAGGACCATGACCTTTTCCAATGGCAAGAGAATAACGAATTGCCTCGGTAACATAAATTTTTGCTTTTTCAACAGCCGACGGCAAACTCGGCTCAGGCTGTGCCTTTGCCAAAAAAGCAGCAATAGCGGATGACAGCGTACAGCCTGTTCCATGTGTATTTTTGGTATCAATTCTTTCATTGCGAAAAGAAAAATACTGCTTTTGTGTATAGAGAATATCAACAGCGTTCCCGCTCAGATGTCCTCCCTTTATCAGCACATTTTCAGCGCCAAGCTCAGCAATTTGTTTCGCAGCCGCTTTCATATCGTTTTCATTGTGGATACTCCGGCCGGTAATGGTTTCGGCCTCCGGAATATTGGGTGTCAACAAAAAGCTTAACGGAATAATTTCATTTTTTAAAACCTCCAAAGCCTCCGGCTGCATTAAAGCGTTGCCACCCTTGGCAATCATCACAGGATCAACGACCACCATGGCAGGGTGATATTCTTTTAATTTCTTTGCCACAATCAACATGATTTCACAGTCTGACAGCATCCCGATTTTGACAGCATCGACCTCAATATCTTCAAAAACAGCATCAATTTGCTCACCGATTATCTGTGGCGCAATATTTTGAATGGATATGACTCTTTGTGTATTTTCAGCTACTACGGATGTAATTACGCTCATCCCAAAACAACCCAAAGCCGAAAATGTTTTGATATCTGCCTGTATTCCGGCACCTCCACTGCAATCAGAACCTGCAATTGTTAAACAATTCTTCATTTATTTTCCTCTTTTCCGCAACAAAAAAAGGAAGCACCGATAGGCACTTCCTTTTTATTTTCTGTTAAAAGTTTCCTACGTTGGCATTATCCAAATCAGGTCTATGGGTCGGAATTTCACATTCCCTCTCAGCCTGTACACAAGCTCCCCAATATTTAATTGTATAAATAGGATATCACATCTGCTGAAAACTTGTCAAGTATTATTGATTCAGAAAAGCAAATAAAAACAAATTGTGACAAAACCTTGCTTAAGTTGCACTCTCAAACAAAATCAGTTAAACTATTAGAGAAAGATAAAAATTATTACTGATTTTGTTCAGGAAAGCTAAAGACAATTTAAAGGAGAATCATCGCAAAATGCCTGAATTTAGAAAAGTTCTATTGGAAGATAAAAAATGGGTAGACCCGCTATATAAGATAAATCAGTTTAGAAGCTGTGAATTTTCATTCGCCAATGTTTTTCTTTGGAGTGAACAATCCAATGTAACCATTGCCAACATAGATGGTTTTTTTGTAGCAAAATCCGGAGATTCTCATACCTTTTCGTTTCCGATTGGTGAGGGAAACCCCAAACCGGTTATTGAAAAACTGATGAAATATGCCGAAGAAAAAGGCGATGTTTTTAAACTGCGCGGACTCTGTGAGTCCGCCCCGCAAATGCTCGAGGAGATGTTTCCTGGGAAATTTGAATTCTCTACGAACCGAGATTATTCGGATTATATTTACAGTGCCGAGAGCTTAGCTACTTTAGTCGGCAAAAAATTAAGTGCCAAAAGAAACCACATTAATAATTTCCTGCGGGACTATCCCAATTGGAGGTTTGAACCGATCACTGCAGACAATCTGCAAGAATGTTATGAGCTTACACTGAAATGGTGTGAATTAAATCATTGTAGTGAGGATACAGCTAAACAAAAGGAATTTAAAGCCGTTCGGCTTGCTTTGGAAAATTTGGAAGCCTTGGCATTAGATGGCGGTATCATTCGCGTTGACGGAGAAGTTATAGCCTTTTCCATCGGCGAACCTCTTACGGATGATACCTATGTTGTGCATATTGAAAAGACCTTCAGTGATATTCAAGGAGCCTATCCTATCATTAACCGCGAGTTTGTTCGCCATTATGCCAAAGATTTCACCTATGTAAACAGAGAGGAGGATTTGGGAATTCCGGGTCTTCGGAAAGCCAAGCTTTCTTACCGGCCTGTCATTATTCTCGATAAATATGATGCCGTCCTTAAAAACCAAGAATGAAAGCGTCCGAATGGCTTTGCCTGCCGATATTCCCGCACTAAAAAAAGTATGGAAAATATGCTTTGACGATACCGATGAGGCCATAGACTCTTTCTTTTCTCATGCATTCCATCAAAACACTACACTTGTACTATTTGAACATGAAAAACCTGTATCGATGTTAACACTCCTGCCTGCCATTTGGAAATCATCACAACGCAAGAGTAAGGGCTATTATGTATATGCAGTTGCTACGCTGCCCGAAGCCAGAGGAAAAGGATATATGCGTACTTTGGAAGAAGAAGCCTGCCGGTTGGCACAACAAACAAAAAAAGAATTTTGCCTGTTAGTGCCTGCCACACACTCTCTTACCGCCATGTACGCTAAGTTAGGGTACAAGCCGTTTTCCTCCGTCGATACTATCCCATTAAATTCTAATTCAAAAAATCAATCTTGTTCCCTGCAAAGCTGCGGTTTTGATGATTTCTATGCTTTACGTACGCAATATCTTTCCCGATTCCATCAAGCGGTTCGTTTTGATAAACCATATGAACATTACGCTTATCAAGAATATCTGCGCAGCGGCGGTTGGATTTTTTCGCTTTATAATGGATATCTGTGTGCTTATCCTTCTAAAAAATCGCTGATGATTACAGAAACCTCTCTTTCAAAATCAGAAATAGAATCGGCA
>URPG01000047.1 GCA_900549675.1 uncultured Oscillospiraceae bacterium
TCATATCGGCAACGCCTTATGTTTGGTCGCCGCCCTGTTAATGGGCGGTGTAAAAGGCGGATTGGCGGGCGGAATCGGCATGGCACTCTATGATTTGACCAATCCAATTTTTGTGATGTATGCACCTTTTACCTTTATTCAAAAATTTGTAATGGGATTTCTCTGCGGCAAAATTGCTTTTGCCAAAGGGAACGAAGAACGCAGTCTGCGCCGAAATCTCGCCGGAACCATCGTGGGTGCCTTGGCAAATATCTTCTTTGCTCAACTGAATGCATTGATTGTAGACAGTTTAATCATGGGTCAAAACTGGTCAGCCGTGCTGGCCGTGGGCGGTACAAAATTAATTGTCAACCTCATCAATGCCGCTTTAGCGGTTATCATAGCTCTGCTGCTCTATCCTCCTGTACAAAAAGCTCTGCGTTTAAGCAAGCTTTTAGAGGAATGATTTCAACATTACAGCTTAAAGCACAAGTATAACCCCTAAAAACGGAGAGTGAAAATTCACTCTCCGTTTTTAGGGGTTTGGTTCAGACCATAGAATATGCGTTTGATTTTGTACACAAAAATTATTTTTTAGTTCTTGATAACTGTTTAAACACTCTGTTTTCTCATCGAATAACTCTCGTTTTTTCGCTTCTCCCTCTTTTGTTTTTACCGTGCTTTCTACAATAAAGTAGGCGGTTTGCGGATGAGGAGTAATCTCGTCCGGTATTTCATCGGGAGCATAATCGGTTTTTTCAATACATTCATTTGCACTGTTCATTTGCAGAATGCTTACTGTTTGGGGCGGATTCATCACCGTCACTGAAATATTGATGATTGTTTTTTGATTCACTTTCTTTCCATTTTGTTCGGCAGAAACCCTGCCGCTAAGCTCAGTGGAATAGGAACTACCTTCTTCATACAAATTTGCAGAAGCTTGATTTCCCTGCTTCACATAAACTTTTCCCGCCTGATCTTGAAATATTGGATGAAAGGAATAAACTCGTGGAGCTTCACTGGTGCTGACATACACGCTGCCTTTTATTTCCACCCGCTCTTCATTATCCCCCTGAATAAACTCGCAATGCAGGTCATAGGCGGCGTCATTTCCGTGAATTTCAATCGTAGAGTCTTGCGCCTGTGTATTCTCTGAACGGTACACAAACCGGTAAGCGCCGCTGATAGAATCCAGTTGAAAGGGATGTTCTTTGTCATCCGTTTTTGTGAGATAAAACACACCTTTATCATTCACAGGCAAATTCTCCGAAGTCACCAAAACGCCTATTAGTTTATCTTTATTCTGATTTTCCGGCTCAGCCCTGCATGCCGTTATGCCAATAGTCAAAAGAATTAAAATGATGAAGGCAGAAAACTTTTGAATCTTCATTCTATACCTCCTCATTTTTATGGTAACTATAAATTTTATCTATTTCTATTATAAATGATCGTAAGAGTGTGTCAAGTGATAGGAAACTATATTCAATAAAAAACTAAAATAAAAATGCAGTTCTTGATAAATTGAGGAGATTTATGTTACAATACAGTTAGTTTTAACAAATCATACTTATGACTGGTTTTGTGAAAAGAGGTGCCTATGTTTACTCTATTAAAAAACTCTCCGCTTTTTGCCAATATGACAGAAAAAGAAATTGAAGATTGCTTGCATTACAGCGGCTCCGAAATTGTCAGCTACGAAAAGGATGAAATCATCTTTTATCAGCAGGACAAGCCCCAAAAATTGCATTTATTGATCGAGGGCAGCGTCGTTATCGGCAGTGATTCCATGTCCGGCAAGCGAAACATTATCGCCACCTTTAACCACGCTGGGGAATTATTTGGTGAGGTTTTTCTGTTCCTGCAAAAAGAGGAATATGATAACTATGCACAAGCCGCCACTGCTGTCAAAGTTTTAGAAATGCCAAAAGAATTTCTATATCCCGGCGACAAACAGAATCATCCCTACCACAATCAAATTATCTCTAATATGCTTGCCATACTTGCCAAAAAAGCGTATTATCTCAATAAAAAGCTGCAAATCATGTCCGGCATGACTCTGCGGCAAAAAATTATTAAACTTTTAATGCAAAACTGTCAGCCAAACGGACAAGTAAATCTTAGAATGAACCGAGAAGAATTAGCCGATTTTTTAAATACGGCAAGGCCTTCACTCTCTCGTGAACTCATGAAAATGCAGGAAGAAAAGCTAATTAAGATTGAAAAAAAGTCTATTACGATTTTAAATAAAGAAAATTTGCAGCAATTGCTTTAAAGATAAAAATTCGGTAACGATAATAATCGATGCCGAATTTTTATTTTGGTAACAACCGTTACTGTCTTTCTTATTTTTCCCTGTTATAATCAATACAAAATAATAACCCCAACGGAGGTTTTAACATGAATTCCTATTTTTCTTTTTCAGATAAAGTGTATGATATAACCGAAAAATATCCACAGGTCATCGATGTTCTGGCCGCACACGGCTTTGAAAATCTCAAAAATGATATGATGAGAAAAACACTTGGCAAAACGGTTTCCTTGGAAATGGCTTTAAAAAGTAAAAAAATCGACCCTGCCGCTTTCGAGCAGCAGATTATCGATGCTATTGAGCAAAACCAGCTTCCGCTCAACACCGGATTAGTCGAGGCTAAGCAAGAAAACAGCGGAGATGTCACGGTAAAGGGAATTCTCCCCTGCCCTATTCGTGTTCCGCTTTTAGAATCTTTGGAAAAATGGTTTGCGAGTCAAGAAACCAAATTTGATTACAGTTTGCAGGCTGCCAGTATGGGTCTGGATTGGCTGGAAGAAGAAATCCGGGAAAACGAGGATAAAGGCGCTGATGCTTTGGCCGATGTCTACCTCTCCGCCGGATTCGGTCTGTTCTTTGACCGCCAATTGATGGGGCGTTACAAGGAAAAAGGCATCTTTAAAGATTTGACGGGAGCGACAAAATTAAACCCCGTTTTTGACAACGAAAAGATTGACTTGAAAGACCCTCTGCATCAATATTCTATCTTAGGTGTTGTACCTGCAATTTTTATGGTAAATGAATCAGCCTTGGGCGACAGACCTTATCCCAAAAGCTGGGCAGACCTCTTAACCACTGCATTTGAAAACAGCATTGCTCTGCCGGTTCGTGATTTGGATTTATTCAACGCAATTTTACTGGGGATTTATTCTGCCTACGGAAAAGAAGGAATTGAAAAATTGGGCAAAGCCCTGCTGACAGGTATGCACCCTGCTCAAATGGTAAAGTCCGGCACACGCAAGGCCGCTCCACAGACCCCTGTCGTCACCGTTATGCCTTATTTCTTCACTTGGATGGCAAAAGAAAACAATGCCCTATCTCCGGTATGGCCCTCTGACGGTGCAATTGTCAGCCCAATTTTCTTACAGACCAAAGCCGCTACCGCAGAAAAAACACAGCCCTTTGTCGATTTCCTTTTCTCAAAGGAATTAGGCGAAGTATTCGCCACAGGCGGTAAATTTCCTGCCACACATCCTGAAGTGGACAACAAGCTTTCCCCCGAACAAACCTTTTTATGGCCGGGCTGGGATTTTATTCATTCGCACGACATTGGTGCCTTACTCAAAGAATTGGAACAAGTCTTTTTTAACGTGAAAGGAGAGTAAAATGAATCTCACGATTTTTTCAGGGCCTCCCTCATCGGGAAAAACCTCTGTGATTTTAAAAGCAATCACCGCCTTCCAAAAATCCGGTATTTCGGTTGGCGTTGTCAAGTTTGACTGCCTGCATACCGATGATGACACGCTATATGAAAAAGCAGGTATCCCCGTTAAAAAGGGACTTTCCGGTGCACTTTGCCCCGACCATTTCTTTGCCTCTAACATTGAGGACGTTGTAAAATGGGGCAACAAAGAAAAACTGGATTTATTGATTACCGAATCTGCCGGACTTTGCAACCGCTGTTCTCCTTATTTAACCGATATTAAAGGCATTTGTGTAATTGATAATCTTTCCGGAATCAACACGCCCAAAAAAATCGGCCCCATGCTGAAAGCCGCTGACATTGTAGTGGTAACAAAAGGTGATATTGTATCACAGGCAGAAAGAGAAGTGTTTACCTCCCGTATCAGTATGGTCAACCCAAAAGCTATGGTGATGCACGTGAACGGACTTACCGGACAAGGTGCTTATGAACTCAGCACTCTTTTATACGATGAAAATCAAAATATTGATTCTGTTCAAGGCATTAAGCTGCGCTTTCCCATGCCGTCTGCCATGTGTTCGTATTGTTTGGGAGAAACCCGTATCGGAGAAAGTTATCAGCTTGGCAATATCAAAAAAATGAATTTTGAGGAGGATAACCGATGAAAAATTTGACAATAGCTGAACTGCTCACACGTTATCCTTTCGCCGAAGATTTTTTTCAACAAAACCGATTGGATGTTCATGGGTTTGAACATCTCTCCTTTTCAGATTATCTCGAGCACTTCTCGATTGACGAGCGGGAAGACAACGCCATTGATGTAGAAAAAATGCCGTTGGAGTTAGAGGCCTATATTCAACAGATGATTGACTTTTTGGGCATGGAGCAGACCAACCTCATTCAGTCGCTCACCATTTTGCCCGGTACCAATAAAAGCGGCACACCTGAAAATTTTGAAAAGCTGACCATTCTTCCCTCACAAGTCATTGCGATTGTCGGTCCGACAGGCTCCGGAAAAAGCCGATTGCTCGCCGACATTGAATGGGCGGCGCAAGGTGACACGCCTACCGGAAGCAGCATTTTAATCAATGACACGGTTCCTGACCCAAAGTGGCGGTATTCTTCCAACAACAAATTGGTGGCTCAACTCTCCCAAAATATGAATTTTGTCATGGATTTGCAGGTTGGTGAATTTTTGGAAATGCACGCACAAAGCCGCATGGTACAAAATCCCAAGGAAATGACCAAGCGTATTTTAGAGGCCGCGAATAAATTAGCGGGCGAAAGCTTTGCGTTAACCACCCCCATTACCAGCTTGAGTGGCGGACAATCGCGTGCGCTAATGATTGCCGATACCGCTATCCTCAGCACCTCCCCTATTGTTCTAATTGATGAGATTGAGAATGCGGGCATTGACCGCCGCCGCGCTTTGGAATTGTTGATTTCAGAAGACAAAATTGTTCTCATGGCAACGCATGACCCGCTGTTGGCTCTATTAGCAGACCGACGCATTGTCATCCAAAACGGAGGTATTCATGCGGTGATTGAAACAGACGCAGAAGAAAAGAAAATCCTAACGCAATTGGACAAAATCGACCAAGTGATTCAAGCCTCCCGAAAAGAACTGCGCGCCGGCAATCTGCTCAACAAACAACTTTTGTTTAAAGATTTCCCTCAAGATTTTTAAGTCTGATAAGCTCTTAAAAACAAAAAATGAACTGTACCCGATTGCTTTCCGGGGAACAGTTCATTTATTCTGTTTAGCCATTTAGATTTAAATATACTCAACGTATCACCGTTTCGGTATGATAGCGTTTACCGCCCTCTTCCAGATAAATTTCAAGCTCACCTTTTGACGGCAGAAACTGCATTTTACGGTCGTAACGTGACAAAGCTTCTTGGTCCAAAGTCAAGGACACGGCTTGTGTTTCCCCTGCTTGTAGGAAAATGCGCTTAAATGCTTTTAACTCTTTAATTCTGCCCGTTACCTCTCCGCGTTTCCAGTGAATAAACAGCATAGGAACCGCATCAGCATTAACTTCTCCCTTATTTTGAATTTCAAAATAAACTGTAACCGAATCTTCTTTAGAATCCACTTTTACGCCTGTTATCTCAAACTGCGTGTAAGACAATCCATAGCCGAAAGGATAAACCGGTTCCTGCGGCAAATTATAGTATTTTAAAGCCGCATAGCTTTCTTTTGCATTATAATAGCAAGGCAATTGTCCTGCGCCATACGGCAGGCTCACCGGCAAACGTCCACTGGGAGAATATTTTCCTGCCACAAGCTCTGCCAAAGCTTTTCCGCCTCTTGGTCCGGGATAAAAAGCATAGAGCAAAGCATCGGCTTTATCCCGCAGAGCAGACACATTGTAGGCTCTGCCGCCTTGTACAATCACAATCACCGGTTTCCCCAAAGCAAAGACAGCCTCCGCCAGTTCATTTTGTCTGCCCGGCAGTTCAAGACTGGCACTGTCTACGCCTTCTCCGCAGTCCATTTCCACTTTGCTCTCAGCAAGCACCGCTCCGTTAATATCAAAATCTGCTTTGCCTGAAAAGCGGCTCGAAGAACCGCCAAGCGTTAAAATCACAATATCGCTGTTTTTGGCAGTTTCAATGGCCATTGCAATTTCATCTTCTGTGCTGTTCAGCACAGAACCACCTTTGGCGAAGTGAATTTTTTCTTCGCCAAATACTTGTTTGAATCCATCTAAAATCGTTATACCATTTAAAACAGGCGGAGTATAATCGCCCAGCAAATGATAAATATCGTCTGCCACGGGACCAATTACCGCGATGCTTTGTTTGTTTTGGGATAAGGGCAATCGCTGATTATTTTTCAGCAGAACAATGCTTTCTCTGGCCAATATTTCACTTTGAGGATAATTCTCATAAGAAAAATCTTCCGTGTTTCCTTCCTCTAAATAAGGATTCTCAAACAATCCTCTCTCAAATTTAAGCGTGAGCACTCTCAACACCGCTTCATTCAATCTTTCTTCTGAAATCAATCCTCTTTCAAACGCCTGTTCCAATTTGGTAAAACCGGTATCCCAAAGGCTGACGTCGATTCCGCTTTCCAACGCCAAAGCCCCCGAGGCCGTGTTATCACCTGTTACGGTATCTAAACGGTCAATGGCGGTACCGTCTGCCATGACAATTCCGTCAAAGCACAGTTCACCCCGCAGATAATCTTTTAAAAGCTGTTCGTTAGCGTGGCAATACACACCGTCAATTTCGTTATACGCCGCCATAAAACCTTTGGCACCGTTTTCCACTGCCGCTTTGGCGGGAGGGAGATGAATTTCACGCAGTTCCCGCTCTCCGATTAAAGCGGCGCTGGCATTTACACCGCCGGTAGTTTGCCCTTGGGCACATAAATGCTTGGCGACCACATCAACACCTTTCTTTTTACAGCCTCTGACAGCCGCACCTGCCATTTTCGCACAGAGATAAGGGTCTTCACTAAAACATTCCTCGCTGCGTCCCCAACGGGCGTCCCGCACTACGTCCAGCATAGAAACCAATGCTAAATCCACACCCTGCGATTGAATTTGTTTGCCCACAACACCAAAAGCACTTTCAACCAACTCATCATCAAAGGTGGCGCCCATAGAAAGTGCAACAGGCAGCAAATATCCGTCTATCGCCTGATGTCCGTGCGGACATTCCGTACTCATTAAAGCAGGAATTCCAAAACGAGATTGTTCAATCACTTCTTTTTGAACCTGATTATAAATCTTTGCTGCCAATCTTTGCGGAATGCCGCTTTCTTCCGTTTTTTGTGACCAAGGATCAGCCCGGTAAAGACCGTATAGTACACCGATTCCGCCCCAATATTCGTTTTCTTGCCGGAATTCTTCCGATAAAAAAAATGTATCTTCTTGACGTTCATAACAGTTAAAGCCATATAAACGCTGATTTAATTGCCCCACCTTTTCTCTGAGCGTCATTCTTTTGATTAAATCTTCTGCGCGCTCTTTGGCGGGCAATTTGGCGTCTAAATATTTTTCTTTCATCCTTATTTCCTTTCTCCTATAGAAAAAAAGCCTGTTTTCTATCATTATTCATCTTGATAGCAAGCATTGCCTTTATGTTTCACTACTTTATTTTGTTTTGAGAATATTCAATAGTTGCACCTCTTTGGAAAAGCGATTCTTTTTCCATGAATAAAATGAAAAAATTATATAAAATAGAACAAGAGCACGAAGGCCTCCTCTCCCAAAAGCTATATACCTCCGTACTCTATCTCTATTTGCCTATATTATATCGCTTTCCTTTTTAATATTCTTGTTGCATATTAACTTGTTTTTGTAGTATATTGATATTATAGGAGGTTTGCTATGGAAATTCCAAAATATACTTTTTACGATTCCGGGAAATCTACCGACATGGGTTTTTCGACCCAAACCAGTGTCAGTGAAACCGCCCCTTTACATACCCACGACTATCCGGAATTCTTCTTGGTATTAGAGGGAAAAGCGCTTCATCTTGTCAACGATACGGTACAAAATTTAGAACGGGGCAGTTTGGTCTTTATGCGCCCCGAAGATATACACTGCTATGATTTTTACAAAAGCTTCGATTTTATCTTTGTCAATCTTGCCTTTTCGATGGACCTTATGCGAAAACTAACGGATTTATTCTTACCGGACAAACCCTTTACCGCTTTATTGAAAGAAGCCTTGCCGCCTATGGTACAGCTCTCTGCAGAAGAAACGCAAAAGCTCTATGAAGAAATTCGCGTGTTAGAGAGAATTAACGACCAAGAAAAACCCGATTTTGCTCGTTGTCATATCAAAAGCTTTTTAGCTTCTCTTTTTTGCCGATATTTTTTCCAGTCCCAAAAAGAAGAGATTGTCGTTCCGCAATGGCTTTCAGATGTTGCTTTTCAAATGCAAAAAATCGAGAATGCCAGGCTGGGTTTTAAGCGTATGCTTTCTTTGGCCCACTGTTCTTCTGAGCACCTCTGCCGGGAATTTAAAAAATATTACGGTTCTACACCTAACCAGTTCATCAACCGCCAACGTCTGCGTTACTCCCTTTACTTGCTTTCCTATACGGATATGGAGATTATGGAGGTGGCTGAACATTGCGGTTTTAATAATTTAAGCCATTTTTATCATCAGTTTAAAGAAAGCTTCCAGATTCCGCCGAAGAAATTTCGTATGCAGTCTTTATCTTCCGACGATTCTACAGAACCGCAACAAAAAATCGTTTGATTTTACCGATTTTAAGAGCGGTATCTTTTTCTTTTCAGGTTAGGGAAAATATGATAAAATAAAGTATAAGCTAAAACACAAAAATTGATGATAAAAATAGATATAGACAATAAAAATAGGAGGAATCATGAAAGCTGTTATTGCCATGAGCGGCGGAGTGGACAGTTCTGCTGCTGCTCTGCTTACACAAAAAATGGGGTATGAAACCATTGGCATTACCCTTAAATTATATACCAACGAAGGCGTTTGCTCGACCAAAAGCCGTACCTGCTGTTCTCTGGATGACGTAGAAGATGCCCGCAGTGTGGCGGCTAAATTAAATATGCCTTTTTATGTTCTTAATTTTTCAGAGGATTTTTCGGAAAACGTCATTGAACGCTTTGTCAGTGCCTATGAAGAGGGTTTTACCCCCAATCCCTGCATTGACTGTAACAAATATATTAAATTTGAAAGCTTGCTCTCCCGCGCAGAGGAGCTTGGGTTTGATTATCTTGTGACGGGCCATTACTCCCGTATTGAAAAAGACCCCGTCAGCGGGCGTTATCTGTTGAAAAAGGGACTGGATGCAACCAAGGACCAAAGCTATATGCTCTATGCCCTTACACAAGAGCAGTTGTCTAAAACACTCTTCCCGTTGGGAGAGATGAAAAAAGAGCATGTTCGTGAAATTGCAGAAGAAAATGGACTAATTAATGCCAGAAAAAGAGATAGTCAAGACATTTGTTTTGTTCCTGACGGTGATTATGCGGCTTTTATCAAGCGCTATAAGGGCAGAGAATTCAAGCCCGGCAATTTTGTCGGCATGCACGGTGAGATTTACGGACAGCACAAAGGAATTATCCACTACACGGTAGGTCAAAGAAAAGGCTTGGGGCTTTCTTTCCCACAGCCTATGTTTGTCGGCGGCATAGATGTCGTCAAAAACGAAGTTCTCCTCTGTAAGGCAGAAGAATTGTTCAGCACTGAGCTTACCGCCAGAGAATTGAATCTCATCTCCTGTGAACGAATTGATGAACCTATGCGTGTTTCTGCCAAGGTGCGTTACCGCCACAAAGAACAACCCGCCACCGTCATCCAAACGGGTGATGATGAAATCAGGGTCATCTTTGATGAGCCGCAAAGAGCCATTACAAAAGGACAAGCCGTTGTTTTGTACCAAGAAGATGTTGTTGTTGGCGGCGGCATGATTTGCGGCACACAGCCCGTTACCACAGCAGATCCTTTCGCAGATTAAAATTTTGCAGTAAAATGCCTTTATCGAAGTTAATATAAAAACAGCAGGCAGATATTTTTCTGTCTGCTGTTTTGTTCATTGCTCACTCTCAAAGAATATCTGAAAACAAACCTTAGCTTTACTGTAAAAGCCCTTTATGTGCGACATTTCGCTTTCTGAAATAAATGATCCAAACAAAACATCTCCCCGCATAACCTTATTTATTTTGTGCATTTTAAAATATACCCTTATTTATTCTTATCCCCCGACTTCGTCTGTA
>URPG01000048.1 GCA_900549675.1 uncultured Oscillospiraceae bacterium
TATCTAATGAAGATATTGATCAGTTTACCCATAAAATTTGGTCCTCGTTAAATGAAGAAAACAAGGTTTCTTTATTTGTGCGCTATGTCGATTTACAATCCGGCAAAATAGAAACTCGTATTGTCAATAAAAACAAGTGATTGATTTGCAGAAAGGATAATTCTGTTTATGAATGAATTATTATTAAAATATGGCTGTAATCCTAACCAAAAACCATCTAAAATTTTCATGGAGAATGGCGCTGACTTGCCGATTGAAATTTTAAATGGAAATCCCGGCTACATTAATCTTTTAGACGCTTTTAATAGCTGGCAGCTTGTCAGTGAATTAAAAGCAGCAACCGGCTTGCCGGCCGCTGCGTCCTTTAAGCACGTCAGCCCGGCGGGTGCCGCGGTCTATGTGCCATTATCGGATACTCTCAAAAAAATTTATTTTGTCGACGATTTAGAGTTATCACCGATTGCCTCTGCTTATGCCGCCGCAAGAGGAGCCGACCGTATGTCCTCTTATGGAGATTGGGCCGCTTTATCAGAGATTTGTGATGAGCAAACCGCAAAGCTGCTCTCGCGCGAGGTTTCTGACGGTGTAATTGCTCCGGGCTTTACAGAATTTTACGTAAAAAACGAAAAGGTACTTATAATGTGGTACAAATGAATCTTAATTATGTTCCTGAAGCCATAGAAAGAAAGACTGTTTTTGGTATAACCTTTGAACAGGGAAGAAATGATTTAGCGATTCATGAGAATCTGCTTGCAGAATCACCGACACAGAATAAAAATTTCTCACAAGAAGAAAAGCGCGATTTGATTGTATCGCTCATTACGCTCAAGTATACACAGTCCAATTCTGTTTGCTATGTGAAAAACGGGCAGGCTATTGGAGTGGGTGCAGGACAACAGAGCCGTATTCATTGTACCCGTTTGGCGGGCAATAAAGCGGATAATTGGTATTTGCGTCAAGCACCGAAAGTGATGAATTTGCCTTTTAAAAAGGATATTCGCAGGGCAGACCGTGACAATACAATCGACCTCTATATTTCAGATGATTATATGGATGTTTTATCGGAAGATACATGGAGAGATTTTTTCACTGAAAAGCCTGAAATTTTCTCAAGAGAAGAAAAACAAGAATGGCTGAAAACACAAAGTGGTGTGGCACTCGGCAGTGATGCCTTTTTTCCCTTTGGCGACAATATTGAACGCGCTCATAAAAGTGGCGTATCGGTAATTGCTCAACCGGGCGGTTCCATTCGTGACGACCATGTGATTGCAACTTGTGATAAGTATAATATAGCCATGGCATTTACGGGCATTCGTCTATTTCATCATTAATCAGGAGGTTTTCTATGAAGATTTTAGTAGTCGGTGGCGGCGGACGTGAACATGCGATTATTCGCAAGCTAAAAGAAAGTCCTCATACGGAGAAAATCTACTGTGCACCGGGGAATGGAGGGATTGCTTTCGACGCAGAATGCGTACCGATTAATGCCATGGATATTTCAGGAATGGTTCAATTTGCAGCAGAAAAAACGATTGACCTCGTAGTGGTTGCCCCGGATGATCCATTGGTGGCAGGCATGGTTGACGCCATGCAGGCGGCGGGTATCAAAACTTTTGGTCCTAACCAAAAAGCGGCTCAAATTGAAGGCAGTAAAGTGTTTTCCAAAGGGTTAATGAAAAAATATCAAATTCCTACTGCCGGATATGAAGTTTTTGAAGATTATGACACGGTGGTTGCCTATATCAAAAGTAAAAATGAATATCCGGTCGTTATCAAGGCGGATGGATTGGCTTTGGGCAAGGGTGTTATCATTGCACAGAATGAAGAAGAAGCAATTCGGGGTTTGCAATCGATTATGCAGGACAAAGTGTTTGGAGAATCCGGCAATCAAGTGGTCATTGAAGAATTTCTTACCGGTCCGGAAGTATCTGTTTTAGCTTTTACAGACGGTAAAATAATTTATCCCATGGTTTCCTCTAAAGACCATAAACGGGCTTATGACGGTGATAAAGGTCCCAATACCGGCGGTATGGGAACCATTAGTCCTAACCCTTACTATACCGAAGAAATTGCTGAAAAATGCATGAAAACAATTTTTATTCCAACAATTGAGGCGATGAATGCAGAAGGCAGACCCTTTAGCGGTTGTCTTTATTTTGGGTTAATGCTTACGCCGAAAGGTCCCAAAGTGATTGAGTATAATGCCAGATTTGGAGATCCAGAGGCTCAAGTGGTTCTGCCAAGATTGAAAACAGATTTAGTGGAAATCATGCTGGCAATTTATCATCAGAAATTGGGCGAAATGCAAATTGAATGGTCAGATGACGCCTGTGCTTGTGTTATTATGGCAAGCGGCGGTTATCCTGGGAATTATCCAAAGGGTATTCAAATAAAAGGACTGGACGCCAACGGTCAAATTGAAAATGCCACTGTTTTCCATGCAGGAACGAAGTTGGCTGACCATGATATTGTGACGAACGGTGGTCGTGTGCTGGGTGTAACGGCTAAAGCGGAAAGTCTTGAAAAAGCATTGGAACAAGCTTATCAAGCGGTTAAAAAAATTGATTTTGAAGGTGCTGAGTATCGTACAGATATTGGCAAATAATAAAGAGGTGATGCATTTTCAAACTGCATCACCTCTTTAATTTAGAAAAGATAATTTCATTATAACATAAAAATATCTTGGCTGGTTAAAAGCATTGAAATTATAAATTACTGAGGAAGAATCTCTTTTTCAAAGAACAACTCATCATTTTTATCGAAAAATTCGCATAAGATTACAGGGGTTTCAATTCCTAATAATTTCATTTGCGCCAAAAGTGCGTTAGCAGTAGGCTGCAGGGCAATCAACTGTGCATCAGCAGTATTTCGCGCTGTTTCTTTTATGGATTCTTCTGCGGTATCACCTAAGGCGATATTGGTTACGTGATAAGAAAAAACTAACTTATGATCTTTTGTTAGGATTTCCATGTCAATGCCAATTTTTTTCAAAGAATCTACAGATTTTTGATAGGTATCTACTGACTTAGCTAAGCTGACAATCTGTTCCAATACAATGGCTTCATCATCTTTTAAATTGCTGCTGTTATCAGCGGGCAAGGCGAGATTCCCATTTTCATCAATAGGGGTTTCGTCCGGTATTTCTGATTTTGTTTCATCGGTAATATCAGGGGAATTGACAGGCATACTATTTTCTTGTTCCAAAGGAACTTGAGAGGCAAGAGGTTCAACTTCAGGAGGAGAAGATACCGGTGTTTCCGGTTTTGGTGCAGCCTTTTTACAGGCAGACATAAAGACAAGCATTAATAAAAAAACAAAGCATAAAGATAAATTTCGTTTCATGATATACCTCTTTTATTTTTATTATGATTTTTAAATATCGGACAGGCTTAGTATACATTGTTAAAGATAAAGAACCAAGAGAAAAAGGGCGAAATTCAATACGTTAAATTTTTCCATACTGATACTTTATGGAATTAACAATTTTAGTATGTGCATTTATATTGGTTCACAAACAATTTACAAAATAAATATTGACTTATGCTGACCAAAGTGGTACATTTATTACAAGGTTTTAGCACTCGATGACCTAGAGTGCTAAAATTGGAACAAGAGGTGAATCATATGCAACTGACAGATCGGAAGAAAAAAATTCTTTCCTGTATTGTATCTGAGTTTATTCTCGGCGGAGAACCTGTTGGCTCAAAAGCAATTGCTCAGGAAATAGGAGTTTCATCTGCAACAGTACGCAATGAAATGGCAGAGTTGATTGAGATGGGTTTGCTCGACCAGCCACATACCTCAGCAGGCAGAGTTCCCTCTCAAAGAGGTTACCGTGAGTATGTCAATCAATTACCGGCCGCACAAACGCTCTCGGATGAAGAAAAAAAGTTTTTTGACTCTGTTCTCCTTAACGAAGCAGCGGACATGGAAAGGCTGTTAAAGGGAGCAGGCAAAGCCCTTGCCTTATATACCAAGGGTGTTTCAATTATTTCTGCTTCCGGAGGCAAATCTGCAAAAATCAGAGCCGTACAGTTTGTTCAGATTGCCCGCCGAACCGCCATGCTCATTTTAATGAGTTCTGCCGGAACTATTAAAAATGAAATTTTTCATTGCGATTTTGATTTGACCGCTGAGATTACAAGAGTTCTGTTCCGTGCTTTTAATGAAAAATTATCAGGTGTTCCAATTTCAGAAATTACAATACCTTTCATCCAAACTTTGGCGGCTTCTATGCAAGAGCTTTCTATTTTAACTGGTTCTGCTATGGTGGCTTTACTAAAAGCAGCTCAAAAGACAGCCAAGTCTGAAGTTTTTATTGACGGACAGATGAACCTTCTTTTTTATCCTGATTTTGAACAAGGTGAAATTAAAGCGATTATAGATTTTTTGCAGCACGAAGAAGCGCTGTCTGCCATATTGCTTCAAAATGATTTGGAAGGTGTGAAAGTTTCTATAGGATATGAAATAGGACATCGTGCTTTGAATGAGGTTTCTCTAATTCAATCTCTTTACAAAGTAAATGGCTATGATGTGGGTGTAATTGCGGTTTTAGGGCCTGTTAGAATGAATTATCCCAAACTGATTGCCGCCGTAGATTACACATCTGAACAGGTTACGCAGCTGCTCAATATGCTGACTTTTTCTGATTTGTAAGAGTAAAAGCTTAGGTATGCTTAAATTGACATTCTTTAATCTGTACTAATTAATATATTGAATGCGCTATTTCAAGTCAATAATGATATTTTAACAAGGAAAGGGGTCAGGGTCTTGAGTCAAGAAAAGGAAATCCATTCAGTTGAAGAAACTGATGAAATACTTCAAAATGACCAAAACACTGAGGAAATCTCAGAAAAGAAAAAAGAAAAAGAAGAAAAAAACAAGGAAAAAAAGAAAAAGAAAAATGCAGAGCAGGAAGAGTTGGAAAAACTCAAAGCAGAATATGATGCGCTGAATGACAAATTTTTAAGAATGTGTGCAGAATATGATAATTTCAGAAAACGAACACAAGCAGAAAAACAGCAATCTTATAGCAATGCTTTAAGTGATGCAATCAGTGCGATTTTGCCGGTGCGTGATAATATTGACCGTGCCTTAGCACAAAGCCAAGCCAGTATTGAAAGCTTGACAAAAGGAATTGAAATGATTTCCAATCAATTTGATTCCTCATTTGAAGCTTTAGGTGTAAAGGCAATTGGTGAAAAGGGTGAAACATTTAATCCGGAGTTTCATAATGCAGTTTCTCATGTTGAGGATGAAGAGCTTGGTGAGAATGTAATCGCTGAAGTACTGCAAAAAGGATATGTACTGAACAATGAAAAGGTAATTCGTCACGCAATGGTCCAAGTGGCAAATTGAAGTGATATTTCATGTTTATTATGCTCATAATTCATTTAGATAAATACTTTTAAATTATAAATAGTAAAGGATGATTTTGTATGGCAAAAACAATCGGAATCGACTTAGGTACAACCAATTCATGTGTAGCAGTTATTGAAGGCGGAGAACCCGTCGTTGTAACAAATGCAGAGGGCGCTAGAACCACACCATCTGTTGTTGCTTTTGGCAAAAATGGAGAAAGAATGGTGGGGCATATTGCTAAACGTCAAGCAATTACAAACCCTGAAAAGACAATTGCCTCTATTAAAAGAGAAATGGGAACTTCTTATAAAGTAACCGTTGACGGCAAAAATTATACTCCTCAAGAAATTTCCGCTATGATTTTGCAAAAATTAAAAGCAGATGCAGAGGCTTATTTAGGTGAACCAGTCACTAGTGCTGTTATCACGGTTCCCGCTTATTTTACAGATGCACAGCGTCAGGCAACCAAAGACGCCGGTAAAATTGCCGGTCTGGAAGTTAAAAGAATTATTAATGAACCTACTGCGGCTGCTCTTTCTTACGGTGTTGACAAAGATGCTGAGCAAAAGGTTATGGTATACGACTTGGGCGGCGGTACATTCGACGTTTCCATTATTGAAATGGGCGATGGTGTTCAAGAAGTTTTAGCGACAGCCGGTAACAATCGTTTGGGCGGAGATGACTTCGATAAAAGAATTATGGACCATATTATCAGTACTTTTAAAATGACAGAAGGCGTTGATTTAAGTACCGATAAAATGGCTATGCAGCGTATTAAAGAAGCAGCAGAAAAAGCAAAAATCGACCTTTCCGGTATGACAACAACTGAAATTAATCTGCCCTTTATCACAGCAGACGCCACAGGTCCCAAGCATTTGGAAATGACCCTAACCCGAGCTAAATTCAATGAATTGACGGCTGATTTGGTAGAAGCAACAATGGTACCGGTTCGTCAAGCTTTAAAGGATTCAGGTCTGAGCATCAATGATATCAATAAGGTTTTGCTGGTTGGCGGTTCTTCCCGTATTCCCGCAGTGCAAGAGGCGGTTAAGAACTTTATTGGAAAAGAACCCTTTAAAGGAATTAATCCTGATGAATGTGTTGCTATCGGCGCTGCTATTCAAGCCGGTGTTTTAGGCGGTGAAGTACAGGGCTTGCTGCTTTTAGATGTAACCCCACTTTCACTCGGTGTTGAAACCATGGGTGGTGTCATGACCAAAATCATCGAGAGAAATACAACGATTCCAACTAAGAAAAGTCAAATTTTCTCTACCGCTGCTGATGGCCAAACACAGGTTGAAGTGAATGTTCTGCAAGGTGAACGTGAATTTGCAAGAGATAATAAGCAATTAGGTTTGTTTAAACTTGACGGTATTGCTCCGGCACCTAGAGGCATTCCTCAAATTGAAGTTACTTTTGATATTGATGCTAACGGTATTGTCAATGTTTCCGCAAAAGATTTAGGTACCGGTAAAGAACAGCATATTACCATTACCTCCAGCACCAACATGAGCAAAGAGGATATTGAAGCTGCGGTACAGGCCGCAGAGAAATTTGCAGAAGAAGACAAAAAACGCCGTGAAGAGGTTGATACCAAAAACAATGCCGAAAACCTCTGCTATACGGCCGAAAAGCTGATTACTGACAGTGGCGATAAGATAGATGAAACAGATAAAAATGAGATTAATACAAAGGTAACAGCCTTAAAAGAAAAAATTGCAGGTTCAGATTTAGAAGCCATCAAGGCATCTATGGAAGATTTACAGAAAACGGTCTATGCAGTCAGCGAAAAGCTTTATAAAGCAAATGCTCCGCAAGGTACTCCTAACGTAAATGTTGACCCGTCACAAGCAAACGGTCAAGTGCCGCCGGCAGACGGAGAAGTCTATGACGCTGATTTCAAGGATGTTGAATAAAACCGTGTAGAATCAAGTGAAAGGGTGCAGGGGCAAAAACTGTCTTTGCACTTTTAGGAGTGAATTAATGGCTGATAAAAGGGATTTTTATGAGGTTTTAGGAGTATCAAAGGGTGCCTCGGAGGATGAGATAAAGAGAGCTTACCGCAAATTGGCAAAGCAATATCACCCTGATTTGCACCCGGGGGATACCAATGCAGAAGCAAAATTTAAAGAAGTAAATGAGGCCTATGAGGTTCTTTCTGATCCTGATAAAAAGGCAAGATATGATCAATTTGGTCATGCCGGTGTTGACCCTAACTTTGGCGGCGGTCCCGGCGGGGGCGACCCTTTTGGCGGTATGGGTTTTGATTTTACGGATATTTTTGAAGGTTTTTTTGGTGGCGGAAGACGTTCCAATCCCAATGCGCCAAGGCGTGGCAGTGATATCCAAACAAGAGTAGCAATTTCTTTTGAAGAGGCTGCAAAAGGCTGTGAAAAAGAAATTACCTATCAAAAAATAGAGGTCTGTGATGATTGTCATGGTTCGGGTGCGGCAAAAGGAACTTCTCCTAAAACTTGTTCTGTTTGTAAAGGAACAGGACAGGTCAGAATTAGTCAAAGAACTCCTTTTGGTGTCGTTCAATCAAGCCAAACCTGTTCTGCTTGCCAAGGCAAAGGAAAGACGGTTGAAAAACCTTGTCCCACTTGTGACGGCAAAGGTTTTGTGCGCCGTAAAAAACCTCTAAAAGTATCAATACCGGCGGGTATCGATGATGAGCAGATGTTAAGGGTCAGCGGTATGGGAAATGCAGGAACCAACGGGGGACCTGCAGGCGATTTATTGGTCGCAGTCACAGTACGTCCCCATCCAATCTTTGAACGCAGAGGAAATGATGTTTGGTGTGATATGCCCATCACCTTTACACAGGCTGCTTTAGGCTGTGAAGTGGTAGTACCTACGTTGGACGGTAAAGTAAAATACACGGTTCATGCCGGTGCACAGCCGGGAGATACTTTTAAGCTTAAAGGCAGAGGGATTCAAAATATACATGGACGTTACCGCGGAGATCAATACGTGAAAATCACGGTTGAAATTCCTAAAAATCTTTCCAAACGCCAACAGGAAATTTTAAAAGAATTTGATGCTTCATCTGATGATAAAAATTATCAAAAGAAGAAAAAATTTTTCACGAAACTTAAAGAGTTGTTTGGTGAATAAGAAAACTGTCAAGTGATTCGTTCGCTTGGCAGTTTTCTGCGTTTATTCTTTCTCACAATCTACTTGCTTTTATCATAGAATGGAAAAAGTGAGGTGAGAAAATGGACACTTTATTAATTATTCTTATTGTAATTTTATCCATATTGGGTTTGGTGGATTTACTTCGGCGAATTACTTTCTATATATTACAGCCGCCTAAACATCAAAAAATTCATATGTTGGTCCATCCCAAAAATGCAGAAGAATGTGAATTTCTAATTCGCAGTGCTGCTGAACGAGCTAAATGGTCAAATCTAAGCAACTCATGCCAAATTATTTGTATCAATGAAGAATCAAACAGTGAAGTTCAGGATATTTGTGCAAGATTAACCATTGAAATTCCTTACTTAGTGGTTTCAAATTTAGATAATTTACGTTATAATATAAATTAAGGATACTATGTTCGCATTACAATTGAATTGTTTATCAATTTAAATGGGTTATACAGGAGAAATCATGGCAGAAGAAAAATTATTGCAACTTACCGGCACGGTAGAAAAAGTTGTGTATCGGAATGACAAAAATCAATATACGGTTCTGGAAATCAATACGGGAGATGAGCTGATTACAGTAGTCGGTTCGCTTCCGTATGCCAGTGAAGGAGAGATCCTTCACGTTTATGGCACATGGACAAGTCATATGAGTTACGGAGAGCAATTTAAAGCCTCAGCTTTTGAGCATGCCCGTCCGGCCACAACGTCTGCTATGTTAAAATACCTTTCTTCCGGCGCCATAAAAGGGGTGGGCGCCGCTACAGCGAACCGAATTGTTGGTCTATTTGGCAATCAGGCATTGGAGGTTATCGAAAATGAACCGGAGCGGTTAACTCAAATCAAGGGAATTTCCAAAAAGAAAGCGATGGAAATCAGCGAAGAAATGAAGCGTGTCTATGGAATTCGTGAACTCATGACCTACTTGGCGACATACGGGGTGCGGCCTGAACAGGCAATTGCTATTTGGAAAATTTTTGGAGAAGGCTCTATTGACTGCATTCGGGAAGACCCCTATTGTATGTGTTCGGATGAATTGGAAATCAGTTTTGCCATTGCGGACTCAATTGCACAGGAAATGGAACGCGCTGCCGATAATATGGACCGTATAAAAGCAGGTGTATTATATGTGCTGCGGCATAATTTGAACAACGGTCACACCTGCTTGCCGGCGGACAAGCTGTGTCTTACCGCTCAAAAAATGCTCGGTGTAGAACTTTCTTTTGTGCAGGATGCCGTGTATATGCTTTGTGAATCTTTTGCGTTAATCAATGAGAATTTTGAAGGACGAGATTATCTATTCCTCCCGAAATATCATCAATGTGAAACTTATATTTCAGAACGCATGAAGTTAATGTTGAAATATCCTCCCCAAGCAATCTTTGGTGTGGAAGATGATATTGCCGCTATTGAGGCGGCAAACGGAATCAAATATGCCGAAACACAGAAAACAGCTATTCAAGCCGCAATAGAAAAAGGTGTTTTGATTTTAACGGGCGGACCCGGAACGGGTAAAACAACGACTCTGAATGCCATTATCCAGATTTTAAAGCAAAAGGGAGAAACGGTTCTTTTGGCTGCCCCCACAGGCCGTGCCGCTAAAAGAATGAGTGAACTCACAGGAGAAGAGGCAAAAACACGGTTTGAAAGAGTGCTGATATACAAAATACGGTCTGCCCGCTTTT
>URPG01000049.1 GCA_900549675.1 uncultured Oscillospiraceae bacterium
TCCCGCGCTAGGTTTCTACCAAAGAAATATGGGCAAGCTGCCCGCCAATCATAAAAGCGCCGCTGACAGAAAGCACAGCAGTCAGCAGCTGGTCTTTTTCAGGGAGTTTTTCAAAGTGAGCAAAGATAACAAGATTGCTGACAGAGTTTCCCAAAATAGCGATAAAAGCATTGTCGGTTAAATCCAGTTTTTCTCCTAGGCGAGAAAGATAACGGCTTAAAAGGCGATTGATAATATGGATAAAAGAATAAACGCCGCCTAAAAACAGCGCAATTTGGCTGATGACCAAAAAGCTTTCTTGCAGAGTGAGCATATCAGGGACAAGGTTAAAACCCGCAATGGAACGCACACCCTGTAAAAGAAGTCCAGTGGTGCCGATGATTTTAAGTATATATTGAAATATTTTAAAGAGAAGAATCACCCATTGCTCTTTCCAGAAGAAGAGAAATCCCAATAATGCTGAAAAAATCAATAGTGGCAGAGTGTAGGGTAAGATTAAGGAAACTGAAAGCCCCTGTACCAAACCTCCCGCTAAAGCACCGAAGGGCAGAGAAATCATTCCGAGAATAAAGCCTTTCATAAAAAGGTTGTGGTCACGGGCCGACAAAATACTTAGGGCAAGCGGCAGTGAAAAACTAAGGGTGGTGCCAAGGAGCGAGGTTAAAATAATACCGCAGAAGCGTCCGATTTCAGGTGATTCTGCCAGTTCCTTGGCAATACGATAACCACCCATATCCGTTCCTAACAGAACAGAAGAAAAAAAGGTAACATCTAACCCGGAAAAACGGCTGACAGGTGAAAAAATAAATTGAATGCCTTTTCCAAGCAAAGGAGATAAAGAGTAAATGCCCAGCATACCTAAAATAAGGGAAGGAAAGGTGCTGAGACCCTTGTAAAATTCTTCCCCTAATTTCAAGCGGTTTCCAAAGAAATGGTCAATGACACCAATGATAAAGAAAGCCGCAACAAGAATTTGTACGATCACATTTCTACCTGCTTTTCTGTAAATTATGAGAGAAGATGAAGAACCAGTTTGCCTGAAGAACAGGACATTTGGAAAGGCTTGTGCGGCAAAACGGTGAAATCTTCATTCTGCTGTGTGATTGTGTAAGATTCTGACGAGGAAATTGTTACTCTCATGCCTTGAGAAGAAAAGGCCTGCAAGTCCAATTCCAAAGAAGAAAAATCTTTTTTTAACAGAATAGAATCTGCTTGGATTTTCCCATAATTTACATTGATTTTTACAGCATGATGTTCATCACTGTAAATGAATCTTTGATAAACGCCGTCTTTCATCGTGGCAGATAGATTTTCTTCTTGAGAAGTGATTTCACCCCCATAACACATCCAGCCTAGTTCTTTATCCTTATGTACTATTGTACACGCATTGCGTAGGTATCCGCAATACCCTAAATCAATTTCGCAGGAATAATACCAACTTCCTCGGTGATGAGGCTGTTCCAACCAAGTATAACCGTAGGGGGCGGGTTCGAATCCCCCGCCTGCGGCACCGTCGCTCTCTTTACCGGGGAACCAGTATCCATAGTTACTATCCTTTGTTCCGCTGTTTAACAGAGCCCATGAAGAAAGCAATGAGGCATATCCCAATTTGAAATATTCATCGCGGACAGCAGGATTATCAAAGCCGGCATCCAAAATAGCACCGCTTGCCATTTGTGACATATAGCTGAGAGTATAAAAAGCGTTGTTGCCGCGAATATCACTGCCGAGCAGATAATACACAGGTTCAAGATAACCGCGGCAGGCAATATTGGCTTCTAACTGTATCTTTTGAAAAGCTTTTGCCTTTTGGTGAAATTCTTCTGCCGTGATTTTATCGTCCTGAAAAACAGTAAGCCCATTGTTCAAAGCATAGGTTACCAGTGCCTGTGTGGATTCAAAACCGGTGGTGTCAAAGGGATATTCAGAGCCAAAAATATCGTCGCATTTTACTGCAAAGTAATGTACTTTTCTTTCCCACCAACGACGCAGACGTCTTGCTTTCTGTAATTGGTTTTCATCCTCCAGTGCCTGTATAATTTCGGGAATCACCAATTCATTGTAAAGTCCGGTTTGCAGGGCAGACCACTGCACGATTTCATCCGGAATCTGAAACATAGCTAAAGCAGTCTGATAGGCACGCTCTAAATATTCTTCTTTAGAAAGCTGAGTTTGAACATAAGAATGATAAGCGGCAATTTCATACATACGAAAATATACTAGGGCAATATGAGGATAATCATAAATTCTCCAAATATGCTCTTGTCCGCGTTCGCCGGGATCATCGCTGTTGCGGTTTTTGTGCCAATCGGGAATTCCGTAAAGGCCGTAGGGATATTCTTCTTCCGTCGTGCACTGCAGACCGCCCCAAACAAAATACTTGATATAATGGTCCAATGCGGCAACTTCATCTTGTCTGGGTAAAACAGCATTTTTTGAAGCAAGAAAAGCAGGCTTACTCAAGCCGGGGTCATCGCAGGTGACTTCATAAATACGCCAGCCTTTGATGTTATCGTAATTATCGGGTGAAAGCAGGGTATGGGTTTCGTTGTTCCATTCACAGAACAAACCGTTATACCAAAGGGAAGCATCATGAATCTGTTTGTCGGCAATAAAGGCGGCTCTTTTGGCGAGCAGGGTGTCAATTGGCTCTGTGACAAAAAACTCTAATAAAGTTTTTTGATTTTCTCCATAATCTATGATGATTGCATTTTCACCTAGCTGTTCAAAGGTAATCTCTGCTAAATATTGATTTTGTTTAACTTTGGTAAAATGAATCTGTGAGGAATGCTCGCCCGCAACAGCATGAATTTCTTTTTGTGTGGTCATCAACAGCTGCATTTTCTCTTTGGCAGGAATAACCATGCCGGGCGCAGCCTTCACATCGATTAACCCATGACTGACAAGTTCCTCACGGATTCCCTCGTAATTTTCGGCCCATAAGAAAACAAAAGAATATTCGGCTTTCTCACCGGGATTCAGCTTTCTTTCACTGACAGGCTGGCGCCATGTACAACCTTTTTCAGCGGCAACCTTTTCTTGCGCAGAGGCATGAAGATAAGCACGATATAATTCGTATTGTTTGCCCTCGTTTCCTTCATTTTTGCTCTCGTGCTTTAAATCAAAGTATTCCAAAGAAGTGCTTTTTTGGGGAAGGAATATAAGATATGGCGCCTGACCGTCACAGCGGGTAAAGAACAGATAAGAGTTATGGCCGGCAATATGGCTGTGCCGAATGACCTTTTGTCCAGCTTTTTCACCCCAGTTAAATTCCGTATTCATCGGGAAAGTAAGGGACAGATTCTGAATTGTCAAAGGGGAATTTCCTGTATTTTGCACGGTGATTTGATACGCCATTTCTTTTCCCTGCGGTGTAAAAAACCATTGAACCGCTAGATCATCCTGCGATAAAGAATAAGAGGTGGCGGCAATGTCAGGGCAAACGGCAGCAGAACGAGATTCGTCTATACATACAATATCACCATTGCTTTTTTTCACTTGCAGACAAGGAAAACCAAAGGCTTGTGAGGGGAGAATAAATTCGGTTTGTCCGCCGATGTCTGTTAAACTCGACAACCCTTTTTTATGAAAAACAGCTTGTTGAAATGACATGCAATATCTCTCCTTTAAAAATGAGCAGTTCACCAATCGAGTGAACTGCTCTGATATGGGTCTTAACCGTTTAGTTTTTCTAGATTTTTCAGATAGCTTTCTTGATTAAATTTTGTCAGTTCTTCCAAGCCGAGCTGATTTAATTTAGCCTGTGTTTCCTTAAATTGATTTTCCAGAGCCTCTTCACTTTCTGATGTAATCAGCTTTGCCCATTCTGTGATAATGTTCTCACTAACGGTTTGATAAACCTGAGAAATAGGATTTTTAGCATCATACGTAATGGCAAAGAGAGTGGAATCCCAAGGTTTAGCTGTAGCGTGCTGCCAGCTGAGGTTCACACCTTCATCCAAAAACTCGCCCTTTTCATTTACCGGCCAGAAGTCATAAGCACTGACTCTGGTAACGCGTGGGTCGATACGTTCATCCTCCAGCAAACCGCCGGAAGCAGAAAGCCAAATTGTGCCGGCACCATTTGCTTCTTTTACATTATGAACATTTTCATTCTTTGTGGCATTATCAAACGTGTTGTCTTTAAAAATCCATTTATCATCTTTGATATTCCATACATTGTCATCAGAGGGCGGTCCATACCCGACGATAAAGTTTCCGAGTTCTGAATTTTCCCAGTTCATAAAGCGCAGAATTTCAGCGGCTTTCTCTTTTGTTTCTACTTTGTTGGTGATAATGGTACGGTAACTGCCCAAGAAACTGCTGTTCAAGTAGGTGGGTTCTTCTACACCGGGAACATCAATGGTGACGTTGATAAAACGCTTTTCAATGTTATAATCATCGCCCATTTCTTGTGCCCATTTTTCCTGACCGGCTGTCCAAGAGTGCCACCAAACACCGATGTTGCCAACTATGGTTTCGTTAAAGGTTTTGGTCAGCATGGTTTCATAGTCGTTGTTTAGGAAATCGGGGTCAATAAGACCTTCACGGTAAAAACGGTTGACATAGCGGGCAATTTCCAGACCCTCGGGCGTATTGACCCAATGGGTAAATTCATTGGTATTAGGGTCAACTTTGTAACCGGATTTAAACCCGTAAGCGGCCAACATCGTATTTAAAATGTTGTCATTGGGGGGCGCGTCGTTTTTGGAGTTGTTGGAGAGGGCATATACTTTATCGCCGTTGGCATTGGTCGGATGCATTTCCACAATCTTTTTCAGCACATTGTAGTAATCATCCAACGTTTCGTACATGGGCAAGCCGGTTTCTTTCCAGTAATCATAACGAACAGCAAAGTTATAGCCGGCTACGTTGGGGGTTTCGCCCCAAAAAATAGGCAGTTTATAAAGCTTGCCTTCCTCGTTTTTAAGTAAGTTCATATATTTACCTAGTCGACGGTCAAAGTTTGTGCCGTTTTCTGCCATTAAATCGGTTAATTCAACGGCACGTTTTTGGGCGATGAATTTTTCGGCCATCATATCGCTTATACCCGCCAATACGTCGGGATAGTCATTGTTGGCAAGCATAAGATTTAGCTTTTCTGTGTTATCCATACTGAAAGTTCTCACATCAATGAATACATTGAAATATTGCTCATAGAACTCACGCATGACCTTTTCGTCTTTATCGGTTTTGTCCTGATCTTGAACAGTTGTACCGAAAACTGAGATGTGGAGAGGTTCTTCGGGAACAATCCATCCGTAACCATTATCCTCTCCGGGTTTTACCTTTAAAGAAGTATTTGTGGCAGCGGGAGAAGAATTATCTTTTTTTGAATCATTCTTGTTGTTGCAGCCTGCCAGCAAGCCGGTTGTCAATGCGGCACAAAGGCAGAGGGCTAAAAGTCTTTTTTGCATTTTCATAACAATAGTCCTTTCTGTGTTTTTTCTCATTATTCTTTTACTGCACCAATAGTCATACCGGAAATAAAATATTTCTGCATGAATGGGTAGACGATGATAATAGGAATGGTCACAATCATTGTAGTAGCAGCGCGGATGGAACCCGGGGTTAAATTACGGTAAGCTGCCATAGCGCGTTGGTCACCTTGTAATTTAGAAATCATTTCGGCTTCTAAAAGAATTCTTCTCAGATAGACTTGCAGGGTATCCCATGTTCCTGAGGAGTTATACACTACGACGTCAAACCAGCTGTTCCAATGTCCGATAGCGGTAAAAACAGCCACGGCCGCGAAAACCGGAATACATATGGGAAGATAAATTTTGGCATAAATCGTAATTTCTCTGGCACCGTCTAAACGGGCGGATTCTGCCAAGGCGTGGGGAAGATTATTCATATAAGAAGCAATCAACATCATATTGTAGGCATTAAACAGAGAAGGCAGGATATAAACCAAGAAATTATTGGTAAGTCCGTATTGTGTGTATACCAAATAAGTAGGGACAAGTCCTCCGCTGAAATACATGGTAATCATAAAGATAATGCGGATAATACGGCGTCCGGTAAAGAAAGGCACAGTGGTAATGTAGGCAAGAATACCCGTGCAGAATAAACTGCTGATGGTGCCGATTAATACACGCATAACGGAGATGACCGCACCGCCTGCAATATTGGAATTTTCAAAGATATAGATATAGTTGGAAAAAGTGAATTTACGGGGCAAAAAATACAGACTGCCTTTCATCGTGTCCAAACCGTCATTAAAGGACATGATAAATTGATTCCAAAAGGGGAAGATCATGATAAAAGCTAAAAAAAGCATAAACACGATATTGCAGATGTCAAAAATCCTCCCGGCGAACGTTTTCTTAACGTATGTTTGATTCATGATAATCTCCTCTTAGAAAATGGAACTTTTGGTGGTTTTCTTTAAAATCAAATTTGCCATGACGACAATAACAATCCCGATGATTGATTTTACAAATCCCACCATAGTAGCCAATGAATAGTTCCCAAGCTGAATACCATATCGATAAACATAAGTATCGATGACTTCCGCATATTCTTTTGTTGTAGGAGAAGCTAACAACAGCTGCTGTTCAAATCCTGCGGATAAAATGTTGCCCAGCCCTAAAATAAAGAGCAAGATAACCGTAGGCATAATAGAGGGAATGGTAATATGCCGCACCATGCCCCAACGGCCTAAACCATCAACAGCGCCTGCCTGATAAATTTCTTGGTCGATTCCCGCAATGGCGGAGATATAAATGATACTCCCATAGCCAATACTTTTCCAGATATTACTGCCGACAAGCAAACCCCAAAATTTTTCGCCATCGGTGAGAAAACCAATGGGTTTATCAATAATACCTTGTCGTAATAACAGATTGTTTAAAATACCGTCGTTTCCAAGCATAGACATCAATAAGCTTGCCACTACAACCCAGGATACAAAATAAGGCAGATAGCTGATAGTTTGAATTACACGTTTAAAAAATCGATTATGCAGTTCATTAAATAGCAAGGCCAAGATAATAGGGGCAACAAAACCAACGGTCATATTTAAAAGGCTGACGACCAAGGTATTTCGCATAATGCTGGGGAAATCAGGCAATTTTATAAAATCAAATAAGAATTTGAAACCCACAAAGTCTGATTCGGCAAGTGTCATACCCGGATAGTAATCAAAAAAGCCATAGATAATCCCGTACATAGGGTAGAAACAAAACAAAGCGGCCCACACAAGAGCAATAATGGCAATAACCCATAATTCTCCTTCCTTCGAGAATTGACGCCGTAGTTTACCTAAGGCACTGACTTTTTGTTTTTCGCTGTTGTTAACCATGAAATGCCTCCTCATTGGTTACAATATAGTGTTAATTTACTGAAGTCGTATTTATTTTGGTATAAGGGAATTTACTAGAAAATCAGTTGATGGTTTGAATCGAATGTCTTTTCATTAAATGATTGGCTATAATGTTTTTTTGATAATTCATGTTTGGATTATGGAGGTTTTCAAGAGCAATTTCAGCCGCAACAAGACCAATCTCTTTAAGATTTATCTTAATGGTAGAAAGAGGAGGATAAAGAAAGGAAGCAACATCTCTGTCATCAAATCCCATTAATGAAATATCCTGCGGTATTTTTTTGCCTTGCTGATAAATGGTTTGATAGGCACCGGCCGCCATAATGTCATTCATACAAAAAAGGGCTGTAATATCAGGATGAGAATCAAGAAGATTTTTTGAAATATCTATGCCGCTGAGATAATCCCATTTTCCAAATTGAACATAGGAAGAGTCAAAGCTGAGGTGGTATTCCATAAAAGCTTTTTGTACGCCCTCCAAACGTTGTTGGCATGGAGAGGAACCTTCTAAACCACCGATAATACCGATTTTGCGGTGACCGGCCTCCAAAAGCTGAAGCATTGCCATATATCCTCCTTGAAAATTGTCGTAGGATACACAATGACGGTTTTCGTCTTCGGAGGTGCAGTAAGCAAATACAACCGGCCGGCGGTTATCTTCAATAATTCCGGTGATATCACGGTCAAACATCGCCACAAAAATAACCGTATCAACCATAGCAGATTCTGTTAAAAAAGAAATGGCTTTATTGATTTTATCTTTATAATCAACGATATGAGCATATTGGTTATAAATTTTTTCTAAAATTCTCAAATCATACAGAAGAATTTGATATCCGTTTTCTTCAGCATATTCACTGATTCCATTGATAACCTCAGGGACAGAAAAACCTCGGATATCCTCCACAACGATACCAATGGTTTTAGTGCTCTTTTTTCTAAGACTTTTTGCAATGTTACTGGGTTGGTAATGATTCTCTTCGATGATTTTTAAAACCCGTTCACGGGTCTGAGGAGAAACCTTATCTCTGCCATTGATAACATAGGATACGGTTGCAGAAGAAACACCCGCCAACTCAGCAATTTTTTTCATGGACATAGGAGAGTTTTTTGCCATTTTATTTTCCTACTCTATCTAAAACATTTAGTTAATCGATTAATTCTATACCAATTATGCATAAATGATATATAAAAGTCAATAGTCAAATAAAATTTATTTAGTTTTTTTGTTAAATTTGAAAATATTATTAAAAAGAAGAAAAATCAATATTTCATCAATTATTTCATCAAATTAATTCTTCAATATATTTATTAATAAATGTTTTGGTACTAATGCAGTAGAAAAAGGATGTGAAATTATGCTATAATCAATTTAGCATATCTGGCATATGAAAGATTTTCGGTAAATCAAAATGTAATATATCTAATAGTATCATGGAGAACCAAAGATAAAGGAGTTAAATATGCTGTTATCGGCAGAACATCTATCCAAAAATTATGGATTGAAACAGTTGTTAGACGATGTTTCTCTTTATGTAAATACAGGTGATAAGATTGGTATTATCGGCATTAACGGAACAGGCAAGAGTACGCTTTTAAAAATTTTGGCTGGAGCAGAATCTGCCGACAGTGGAACTCGGGCCGTAAACCCGAATATACAGCTTTCTTATTTGCCGCAAAATCCCCCTTTTGAGGATGATTTAACGGTTTTAGAGCAAGTTTTTGCTGAGTTTCCTCCTGCTTTTCGGGAATTGAATGAATATGAAGCAAAAGCTATGCTTACCAAATTGGGAATCTCTGATTTTGATGCCAAAATCGGTACATTATCAGGAGGGCAACGCAAAAGAGTGGCCTTGGCAATTGCCTTAATTCATCCGGCTGACATTTTAGTGCTTGATGAACCTACCAACCATTTAGACAGCGAAATGGTAACATGGCTTGAGCAAAAACTAAAACGCTTTAACGGCGGCATTATTATGGTTACGCATGACCGTTATTTTTTGGAACGGGTGGTCAATCGTATCGTCGAGCTCACACATGGCAAACTCTTTACTTATGAGGCAAATTATTCTAAATATTTGGAGTTAAAATCCCAGAGAGCCGAAATGAGTGCTGCCAGTGAAAGAAAACGTCAGTCTGTCTTGCGGAAAGAATATCAGTGGATTATTCGTGGTGCCAAAGCGCGCAGTACCAAAAGCCGTTCCCGTATTGACCGTTATGAAGAACTCAAAAATCAAACGGTAGAAGAAGTCGATGAAAAGGTGCGGCTGACAGGTTTTACCAGCAGGTTGGGCAAAAAAGTCATCGAAATTGATAAAGTCAGTAAATGCTTGGGAGGGCGAACAGTTCTCAATGATTTTTCTTACTGGGTTAACAGAAATGACAGAATTGGCATTGTAGGCAGAAACGGGGTTGGAAAATCTACTTTGCTTAATTTAATCAGCGGTAAAATACAACCGGATACCGGTCGTATAGACGTTGGAACGACGGTTAACATAGGATACTTTTCGCAAGAGGGACGCGAGTTAAATCCCGAACAGCGCGTATATGATTTTATCACTGAGATTTCTAATGAAATTAAAACCGAAGAGGGTGTTTTTTCTGCCTCGCAGATGTTGGAACGATTTTTATTTACATCTGATTTGCAGTACTCGCTCATCGGGAGGTTGAGCGGGGGAGAGAAAAGAAGACTCTATTTGCTCAGTATCTTAATGGCTGCCCCAAATATTTTGCTGCTCGATGAACCGACCAATGATTTGGATATTGAAACATTGACGATTTTAGAGGAATACCTAGAATCTTTTGCCGGCCCTGTTTTAGCGGTATCCCATGACCGCTATTTTTTA
>URPG01000050.1 GCA_900549675.1 uncultured Oscillospiraceae bacterium
GATAAGGACGAACTTCTCGCCCTCTGTGGTTAATTATCCTTACGCAACATGCCGGTCTACGCTTCGCTTCGGTCCGCGCAGAGCAGAGATCCACCGGATCTCTTGCGCCCTTTTACCAGATTTCCATCCAACTTCTCACCATTCATCTTTCGATCCATCAGACTACTAATATGATAGCTGTGACTTTCATCTTCCAGGTACATGCCCCGTAAATTTACTACCTACAGATACTCTGCAGTGCAAACTACTTTGCAAATCTGTAACTGATTATTAAATTGTTCATCCCAAGTTTTTCTTGGAATGTCCATATATTACATTAGTTTCTATAATGCCGAAAGTGACAATCACGGGTCTTTTTTATCAAAACAGGTACTATTGTGGTCTTTTTTATCTTCGCTTGACAATTTATTCCAAATATGTTTGGGCAATGGTCTTGTTGGTTCCTTAAATTTTTCCAAATACATCTCAAAGATATCAGTGTTAATCAACGCTGAATTTCCAACCTTATACACTGCCCCTGCTTCAGAAGCCAAAACCATAATCCTTGATTTACTTATGCCATAAATAATGGCACCCTCAGTAGCATTTACATATTTTTTCATAATGTCTTTTGTATCTGAATAGAACTTATATGAGTTACTCATTCAATTCACCTTCTTCCTGCCCATATAACGGCTCTTTCAAAGGTCTTGCAGGTTGTCTGAATTGCTCCATATAATTATCAAATATTTCCAAATTGTTTAACACAGTCCCCCCTGTTCCCTCATTTATTTTATATGTTGCACCTGCTGCTCTAGCCAACTCGATAAATCTATGTCTGCCAATACTGTATATAATTGAAGCTTCTCCAATTCTCGCAAACTTTTTAATTATCTGCTTATTTGTTCCCGGCACTTTATATATGTGTTTCATAAACTCATCAAACCTTTCCTTTTTTACCAAATGAATACGGGTAAGCTTGTATAAAGAACTTGCAGCCTTAGCTATATATTCAGTTTCCTCAACACTAAATCCATATTCATAAGCCACCTCTTCGACCTTTATGTATCTTTTTATTACCTCCCCACCATGAAGATAAGCCCTAACATCTGGCTGTAATTGTGTTACCATCCTTTTCACCTACTTATAAAATTCATCATCAACTATATGGAATGTCTCAAGGTACTCATCAAATATTATTAAATTCACAAGTACTAACTGACCTAACTTATAGATTGCTTTGGCATCCTTAGCCATTTGCATAAACTTTGATACGCCCATATGATACATTTCTGCTCCTTCGCTATATCTTACAAACTTTGTATTACTATTCTTCTTAAATTCCTGATATGCCTTTGTGTGTTCCATGCTATTCTCCTTTCGGTATTTCAATTGTTCCTATAACGCAAAAAGAGGACATCTTCTAAATTTCTTTAGAAAATGTCCTCTAAGTAATACAATCTTTAATTTTTCAGACTAAGCAATCTGTACTAACCTGTACTAATCTTTTTTTGACTATGCCAAAAATTGGTCAAATCTTGGTCAAAACCCCTTGACCAACTATATATTTTAGTACATCCAAATGCTGAAACCCTTGATTTTCCTGCATTCTTACTTATCAATAGACTTCATTGTCGGGACGAAAGCAACCATCTTTTCAATCTCTCCTAAACCTCCTCATATCTCATAACAGGTCTAAACGGGCTTTCTTCCTGAATTGCCATATCCCTATAAATTCGTGTAGTTTTTCGGTGGATTGGAGTATAAATTGGTGTAAATGGTGTAGAAGCTTTTATCCTCGCTCAAGAAATGCCACTTATTCGTTAGACACTTTATTATACTCGCTTTTGAAATATGAGTCAAGACCTTCAAACTCGGACTGCCTAAGCTCCTTCGTCACATCGGTATAGATGTTAAGCGTTGTTGAAATATCCTTATGACCAAGCGTATCTTGAATGACCTTGACATTTACGCCCGCTTCGCACATTCTCGTTGTAAATGTATGTCTTAGTGAATGGCAGCTAAAATGCGGAAGTAGCACTTCGGGATTTTCATTCTTCAAAAACTGCTCATCGTTACAGTCACGGATTATGCGGCGGATTGCTTTATTCAGTGTTCCCTGATGTTGTGGATTTCCGAAGCGATTGATAAAGATAAAATCTGTATATCCATCAATGGTAGCGATACAATGAAGATCGAGCAGCTCCTGCCTTTCCTTTTCCATTATAATTGCCTCTTTCACAAAGCTGAGCATTAGCACTTTTCTCTTTCCAGCCGGAGTTTTCGGCGTATTGACATTAAAATAGCAGCCTTTTTTGCTTCCATCGGTGCGGTGGTCATAGTAAACCAAAGTATGATTTACATCAATAACATCATTCTCCAGATCGACATCACACCATCTTAATCCGGTAAGTTCTCCAACTCGAAGTCCTGTTCCTAACAAAACCGCAAAGATTGGATACCAATATTGTGCGGCGGGAGTATTTTTCAAGTAGCTTAAAAATAATTCCTGTTCGGGACGGGTTAAGGCTCTGCGCTTTTCTGTTTTGAAGCAATGTGCTTGCTTCAGCTCTCTAAGTACATTATCTGACGGATTATTCCTTATATAATCATCGTCAACAGCCATATCTAAAATCTGATGTAAAACCGTATGGATACTGTCAATGGTCGAAGGCTTTAGCTGGCGCTCGTCTGTAAGGTAATTATAAAACCTCTTTATGTCTGTTTTTTTCAATGATGAAACAGTCTTTGAGCCTATTTGATGACGGACAAAGGTTTCATACATATATTTATAATTCTCAAAGGTGTTGTTCTTCAGCCCTCGCTTCAGCTCCTTCCAAAGCTCATAGACCTCGTTGACCGTCGTATATCGGGCTTCGGTTTTAATGCCATCGCTCTTGTCCTTTTTAATCTGTTCTTCCTTGTAGCGCAATTCGTCAAGCGTTTTGGCATATACGCAAAACCGTTTATGATTGCTGTCAGTCCATCGGAATTGATAAGTTCCGTCAGCCCTTTGCGATTCGCCTGTCCGAAGCACGGCTCTTGACTTGTCTTTTCTTTTTGTTCTCGGCATAATTCTCTCTCCTCCTATATACGAAACTGCTTATCAAGATAATCAATGAACGCTTCTCGGATCACACAGATTTGTGTGCCGTTATTTACCGTGAAAGGGCAATTCCCTTGTGAAATGATTTGGCGGATTTTTGCCCTTCCGATTCCGGTGTATGCGGCAGCTTCTTCAACAGTTAAAATCGTTCTCGTCCAAAATGGTGTGTTTTCAGACCTCTTTTGGATTTCACTTCTGTAAGCTAAAATTTTTTCGTCCATACGACCTCCATCATATTGAATACATCTGCTCAATGTATTCATCAAAAATTCTGCGTTTAATCATTCTACGATTGCCTACCCACAGCACAAACGGACAATCGGCAAGGCTCGTCATTTCATAAAGCTTATCCCTGCCTATTCCCGTATACTCTGCCGCTTCTTCTATCGTCAAATAAGGTTTTACCCAAATTGGAACAGCAGCCACACGCCTGTTGGAACTGCCTGTTTCAGTCAGTTTGTTATCCATTCGCTCGTCCTCCTCTCATACGGAATACTGTGTTTCGAGATAATCCTCGAATTGTTTTCTTTTAATCAGCCGCTTTGTTCCATTCCATAGGACAAAGGGACAGTTTTTTTGATTTGAAATTTCTTTGATTTTAGATACGCCTATTCCTGAGTATTCGGCGGCTTCTTCCACTGTCAGATTCATTTTCTTCCACAACGGAACTCTCGGCATATCCGGATCGTGCTTTTTGCTAAGCATATTGCTGTACCTCCTTGCTTTTGGTGGTTACAGCATAGCCAATATCCTGCGATAAGCCAATTATGCGAATCGGCTCATCGCAGGCTTGACTTTTTCATTAAATTGAGTATTGCCGCTCTATATATTCATCAAAAACTTTTCGCTTAATCATTCTCCGGCTGCCTATCCATAAGACAAATGGGCAATCCTCACTTTCTGTCATCTCATAAAGTTTCGCCATTCCAATACCGGAATAGGCTGCGGCTTCTTCAATCGACAGATTTGCCTTACACCATATAGGAATGTCAAACTTCCGTTTCCTCTCCCTGTTTTGCGACATCCCTATACCCCTTTCCCTTTGAAAGAGGTGCGTTTATCATAAACGACATAATCCCAGCCTCTATCATTGCACTTATCACAAGTACCTTTACTTTTCTGAAAAGGATCAAGGCGTCTGACAACATAGTTCGGATTGCGGAAATAGTCATTTAAGCATTTCGGACATAGACAGCGAATGTCGCCAATCCTGTCAGTATTGTATAGCCATAGACCGAATGTTTTTTTCAAGGCTGCGTTAATCTGCCTCCAAAGGCGTTCATCATCGACAAAGCCGATATACTCTGTCAAATCATTTTTATTCACAGTCTGTATTTGCTCAAGCAACACCATTGAAGGCTTCGTCAGACCGAAATCCTCCCCTAAAATAATGTGGGAAGGCAAGTACCTCTTTTTTATTACACTCGTAATGGACGCAACAATAACAGTAGGCGCATTCGCATTGAAATTGTCTGCCTGAATTACCAGCACAGGTCTTACGCCCGATTGGATCGAGCCGATTCGTGTGCCAAAATCGTAGGAAAATATATCTCCACGCCTGATTTCTGTTTCCTTCATTTTATGTATAACCTCTCTGTTCATTGAGTTTAGAAAGCGCATTTCATATCCGGAATAGAAATACCCCTTCACTCATTTGGACAAAGGGGTGCGAAATGCACACCCAAAATCAGAGGTTTTCATAAAATTTCTTGAAATTTTTTATTGCGGCAGCGATTGACTTGTCTACGGAGCTATAATTTATGCCCTCCTCTTTCGCAATTTTCCTTGAACTAATCCCAAGCAAAACGGATTTAAGAAGGCGCTCCCTTTGAACAGGTTGCAGCATACTTAACGCTTGTCTTACCTTAGAAAGTTCTAATTGCCGCAGCTTTTCTTTTTCTTCCTCGATCTGTTCCTCCTCCGCTTTATCAAACGGATCAATAAATGGGGCGATAGATTTCGGATGGAACTGCTCAAAAATATCATCTTCGTAACCGTATACATCTATCGTCCTTTTGCTGCGCTTTTCATATTTATCATTATTTCTATGTGATTCACTAATCACTTCTCCCTGTGCCATTGACAGAAGTATAAAAGGCGTATACCTGCTGATGACATCAGGGTACTTATCCCACAATGCTTCTTCGGACAGCTCCGTTATAATTGCCCATTTTTCCATTCCAGTGAAACCACTATACTCATACCGAAGGTTGATGAGTTTACAATCCTGTGCAAATAATTCTTCCTGCTTGTTTACTGTAAGTTTTTTCATTTCCGTAATCTCCTTAAATTTGGAATTTTTGATATATAAGGTCACAATCAAAAACTCCGGAGATCACGGATACCTACATACAAACGCCTGCCATACTGTGATAGACATAAAGCTCCCTTTCCGCTTGACAAAAGCGAAAAGGGCTGCACAAAAAAAGCAGCTATAACATTCAAGCCCGAAGGCTGAAAGCTATAACTGCTTCTTCAAAACACATATTCAATTCGTTTTGCCTAAGCTGCTGTATTGCCGCCTAAAAGATATTCAACCAGCATTTGAAAATCAAGAAAAATTCTCAAAGCTTTAGGCATACTAATTGTAACAGATTTGCTTTTTCGTATCATCGGCAAAACTGCGCCAATTTTCTGCCATTTTGTTTTCAGCCTCGTTCCGTAAACGAAAGCCGTTCTTCGGGCAGCATACACAGTGTAGCATACGCAAGGTCGGACATTCAGTAGGGATTTCGTCGGACTTTAGTCGGACAAGCCTTCATTTGAAAAAATCGGGAATATCATCGCTTTCATCAGCTCCCTTCATATTGAAGATTCCTTTGAAGCACGGAATAGCATATCCCCACAGGGACACGCCAAGAAGCAAAATCGCTTCCCGTTTCCGATCGTAAAAGGTACTGCGCTCCATATTCAAGAGATCGAGCAGCTCGCTCTCTGTATACCGAAACGCCGTCAGGTAGCTTTTCGATATGATCTCGTGGTACAGCCTGCCGTTGTTATGGTAGTCATATATTTTCGCCATAGCGGTATCAATCAGGTCAACCATCCACTTGTTCTCAAATAAAGCACTGATACGGCTCTCAAACTCCTGCTTCTCGGTATCCGGCGCAAACAGTTCCAAGTAGACAAGGGCGCTGTCCAGTTCCTCTCCGTAATATACCAGCTCCTCATTCACACGGGCAGATTCGCTCAGTGTGATCCAGACCACATCACGGTATACACTGAGAAGCAATTTTGTTTTAGAGAATATATCCGATTGATTCAAATTAAGCTGCTCGTACATTTTGCGAATGCTTTTCGCAGCGAGTGTATCTTTCCGTCCCATCTGTTCGCCTCAATCCTTAAAACGGGTATCATTTGTTGGTAGATAAAAGTTCAAGCTAATTTTTTGAACTCCCTTGACAAAATACGCAAGTTAAGGTATTATGTATACGCAACTTACTTGCGTATTGACATTATACGAAATTTACTTGCGCTTGTCAATACAGATACGCAAGATATTTTCAAATCAGGTCGAATAATTTGGAGGTCAGATGAAATGAAATTCTGTGAAAAGGTAAAAGAAGCCCGCACGAAAGCAGGCTTAAAGCAAGATGAGTTTGCAAAAGCAATCGGCGTTTCTCTGCGGACAGTATCGAATTATGAGGCTGGCACTCGCTACCCGAAAAAGAGGGAAACTTATTATAAGATGGCGGAAGTCCTGAAGGTCGATGTCAACTATCTGCTTACAGATGATGAAGAATTTTTGCTGAACGCCGAATCTAAATATGGACGCAATGGCGCAAGACAGGCAAAGGAGCTTATGGCAGAAGTTACAGGACTTTTTGCAGGCGGCGAACTTGCAGATGAGGATTTGGACGAGATGATGAAAGGCATTCAGGAAGCGTACTGGATCGCCAAAGAGAAGAATAAAAAGTACACTCCCAAAAAATATAGAAAATAGCGCTTGATGTCCTCTTTTTCGGACAGTGCATTTGATAAGATATACTTACCGACAGTAGAATGGGGGTGTTTGCTCTTGGATATTCAGACTTTGGAGATTGTTAGAAAGGCAAATCGGCTGACAAATGAGCTTGGCACAAACGATCCACATAAAATCGCACGAGAACTGGGGATAGAAGTTATCCCGTTATCGTTCAAGAAGCAGCGAGGGGCATACAAGGTTTTAATGCGTAACCGCTTTATCTTTATAAAAGACGATCTGCACCCTGTAATGGAGCGTATCGTAATGCTGCACGAGATCGGACATGACGCATTACATAGAGAAGAAGCGGTCAAGGCTGGCGGCTTCAAGGAATTTAATATTTTCGATATGCGGCAAAGCCGAATGGAATACGAGGCAAACATCTTTGCTTCTCAAATCTCCCTGCCTGACGATGAAATACTGGAATATATCGAAAACGGGTATGATATTCAGCAGATCGCACGGGCAATGCACTCGGACATAAACTTGGTCGCATTGAAAACGGATACGCTAATTGCACAGGGCTATCGTTTCCGTCATCAGGAATACCGCAATCAATTTTTGAAATAGATAACTGGAGGGTATAAAGATGTTGATGAATAATAACGAGTATCTTGATTTGGTGCAAACTATCAAACAGGAAATTCAGCAGGCGCAGTACAAAGCTACTTTAAGTGTAAATAAAGAGCTGATTATGCTGTATTACAATATCGGAAAAATCATAAACGAGCATAAATCTTGGGGCAATAAATTTATTGAAAATCTGGCGGCTGATATTAAGCTCTCGTTCCCGAACGCAAAGGGCTATTCTGTTCGCAACCTTAAATATATGTCAAAATTTGCAAGCACTTATCCTGATGAGCAATTTGTGCAGACGGTGTCTGCACAAATTCCGTGGTCGCACAATGTTGCAATTTTGGATAAGGTTAAAGGAGAAAAGCAAAGAGAGTGGTATATACGAAAGACCGCAGAAAATGGCTGGTCGCATAATGTCTTGATTCATCAGATTGAAAGCGGCTTATATGAACGGCAGGCTATTGCTGATAAAATTTCAAACTTTGAAAGTCGACTTGCTTCGCCGCAGAGTGAGCTTGCCGTACAAACAATGAAAGATCCATACATTTTTGATTTTATCCCTTTCAAGGAAGATATGGTAGAACGGGATATAGAGCAGGCTCTTGTTCAGGATGTAACGAAGCTGCTTTTAGAGTTGGGAACGGGATTTGCGTTTCTCGGCAATCAATATCATCTCAATGTCGGCGGCGATGATTTTTACATTGATCTTCTGTTCTACAACCTTAATCTTCGCTGCTATGTTGTGATTGAGCTGAAAACCGGAGAATTTAAGCCGGAATATGCTGGACAGCTTAACTTTTATCTCTCAGCCGTTGACGGTATTTTGAAAAAGGATAATGACAATCCTTCTATCGGTCTATTGCTGTGCAAAAGCAAAAACGCATTAGTCGCTGAATATGCCTTAAAAGATATGTCAAAGCCAATCGGTGTCAGCGAATACAAAGTTACAAGTGAGCTTCCTGAAGCTTTGAGCAAACAGCTCCCGTCTGTGGAAGATATACAAAAGCATATCAAAAGAGACTAAAATATCGAAAAGCTGAAAGCCGCAGAGCTATATATCGAAGTCCTGCGGTTTTCATTCTTTTCACTACTCAATGTTATGCTAAAAAATGGGGAAATAAAATCGATAACGCTTTTATGCTCAATGCGACAATACGGAATGGCAAATTAAATGGCGAGTTAAATGGCGACAATGGCAAAGTAGATGGCGAATTAAATCCAGCTCTGCTTTATCTGAACAAGAGTGAATTAGCGGTTTATCGAACATTCCAAAGTATTAGGCATAGCACAAAGATTTAGCGGATTTGTTCTTGCTTTTGCAATCATTCCACAACCACCTGCAATGAGCCGCAAAAATCATTGCCTTCTAAAGTAAGATAGTTGTCGCCTTCATCAAGGGTAACGGAATATGTTCCGTTTTTACTTGTATCGGCAATCATTTTTTCCTCACCCTTATCAAGCCAGTAAAGCTTCGCCGTGCCGGAATCAACCGTCAACTCGTAAGTTACAGTAAGCTCACTTCCTTTATCCCGTTCTAACGCAGTACCTCCAAAGATATATTCTTTATCATTGAAATCCTCATAATCTGCTGTATAGGAGCCGGTATAGGTATCTTCCCCTTTGGTCTTATCGCCCTGCAAATCCTTTTCGTCCGTAAGGGCATATTTGCTGAAATGCTGGAGCATATCATTAAAGCCGTTTATAACACTATCTTTCAGGTTGTCGCCGCTGCACCCTGTAACAGCAAAAGCCAAACATAAGGAAAGCAAAACGGCAGTCAGAATTTTTATTTTTTTCATATCATCACCCGCCAATCCTCGTTACAATATTCATACCGATAATTGCGATTGCGCCAACCGCATAAATACTGTTAATCACGACACATACCTGCATAAGTTTGGATTTTACTTTTCCTTTGGTATAGCTGAGAATGGAAAAGATACCTGAAAAAATCATAAAGGCGGCGTAACTGTAAACCATAATCTCCGCTACCGGGGATTCCAGCGCCCAATCAAAGGTACGCAGTGGCAGGATCGTCCACGGGACAAAGAGCATAATGGTAGAAATCGCAGTTAAAATTTTGTTTTTCATTGTAATTATCTCCTTTCAGATGCGCCGTATCGCATACAGGATACGACAAGTGCCAAAATAGTGATTCCGACTGCAACAGGCAGCCACGGAAGCCAAGCGATTTGTGTTTCATAAACACCTTCAGCAGCTCTCCCATACGCCACCATTATCAGATAGAACGGATAGCTCATCGGGTAGGCAAACCAGATTTTTGTGTTTATCATAAGCACGGAAGGTACAATCGAAGCCAGACCAATACCGACCGAAAAAATGGGAGATTGAATTAAAGTGGAAACCGCAAGGTATACAG
>URPG01000051.1 GCA_900549675.1 uncultured Oscillospiraceae bacterium
AAAAACTGAATAGTGCCGGAAGAATATAAACCAGAAAATTATCCAACAGATTCAAATTTTTAATAAGTAAAAAGGTAGGGATTAATCCTCCTGAAAAAAACATTGTTACAATGCCCATGCTCATAAAAAATTTTCTGCCGATTAATTCCGTCTTAGAAAGTCCATATGCCACCATAGCAGTAAAGAACACACTAGCTAGTGTACCAATTAAAGTTCTTGCCGCGGTAATACCAAAAGCAGTAAAAATCTCATTGCTTTTAAAAACAGCTTTATAGCTATCCAAACTAAACTTTCTCGGCCACCAATATAAGTGCCCCATCATTGCGTCAGTAGCGTCATTAAACGAATGCACCACGGTATACCATATCGGATAAAGCAGTACAAAGCAAATTATCAGCATGAACAGAACATTGATAATATCAAAGGTCATCTCCGCTCCAGTTCTTCTGTTCCGTTTCATTTTTTCTCCCCCTGCCCTATCAAAATAGCGACGTATTATTGATTTTTTTTACAATAAAGTTCGTACTGACCAATAAAATCACAGCCGTAACAGATTTAAAAAGTCCTGCTGCCGTGGCAAATGAAAAGCGTCCGGATTGAATCCCCATACGATAAACGAAAATATCAATCACATCGCTGGCATCTGCATTTAGTGTATTTTTTAAGACGAAGATTTGGTCAAAGTTAGAATTCATCATATTGCCTACGGCCAAAATCAATAAAATAGTAATGGTGCCGACAATACTGGGCAATGTGATGTTCCATATTTTGCGCCACCTCCCGGCGCCATCCACTGTGGCTGCCTCATACATGGATTGGTCAATGCCGGAAATAGCCGCTAAATAGATAATTGCGTTCCACCCCAGCTCTTTCCAAATTTCTGAAATAATGACAACTCCCCAAAAGTAATCTGCCTTTGCCATAAAAGGTATGGGTTCCTTGATAATCCCCAATTCCAGAAGCAGTTCGTTTGCCAATCCGCTTTCAGAAAGCCATGTAATCATAATGCCGCCCAAAACAACCCAAGAAAGGAAGTGTGGTAAGTACGAAATTGTCTGGATACCCTTTTTAAACCGATTGTTCCGAATTTCATTCAGCATAATTGCGAATAAAATCGGAAGAGGAAAACCAATAATCAGCTTTAGGAAACTGATTCCCAACGTGTTTTTTAAAATCAGCCAAAATCGACTGTCTTGAAAAAATTCTATCACATGTTTCAGTCCCACCCACTCTGCTTCTGAAATGGGTTTGGTAATCTTATAGTCCTTAAAAGCGATGATAACGCCATACATTGGTGTGTAGTTAAATATAAGCATCCAAATGATTCCGGGAATCACCATCAACAATAAATACCTTTGGTCAATCAGTTTTCTTTTTACCCTGACCCAATCCAATCCAACTCCTCCTCGTTCATGTTTTTTGCTGGTTCCTGTACAGAATTCATAAAACCGATGGTTAATACAACGATTTATTATCTAAAACAATTATAACGATTTAGATTTTAAATTAACAGGCACTTTTTTTGATTTAAGTGTCAAAATTTTAGGTTTTATATATTTTTTATTAGCCAAATAATATAAAACTATTTTAATTTTCATTCTATTGAATTCAAATTTCCAGCGTTTTAGCGTTTTAAAATAAAGAATGTTTATTAATATACAATAAAAAAATCCGCAAAAAAACACCTATCTGGACATAAATCCACTAGAGGTGTTTTTACAGATCTTTATCTATCTACTGTTTAAATTATTTTTTCTTCTTGTAGTTCTTGCCTTAGATAAGCTACATCACCATGAAAAACCGCACCCTTAATGCCAACCTTTTCGGCGCCAGCAATGTTCAGAGGTAGGTCATCGACAAAAAAACATTCCTCTGCGTTTAGGCGATAGGTCTGCAAAAAAGTTTCGTAAATTTCAGGATACGGCTTCATCATGTGGTAATCTGCCGATGCAAAAACTCCGTCCATATGCTGTAATACCGATATACGGTGTTTAAATTCATGAAAGTAGCTGCTAATATTGGAAAGCAGATAGAGGTGATAACCTTTTTCTTTAAGCTCCGTCACCAGTTTTTCCATTTCCTGATTGGGTTCGCTGTGCTCAATCCAACGAAGAAATAAATCTTCTACGGCTTGGTGCAAACGCTGGGGGACTTTTTCCTGTACCAAAGCTATCGCCTGCGGCACCGTCAATTCTCCTGAATCTGTTTTTAGCCATTCCAAGGAATGAAAGACTTTTTTAAACAGCAACTCTTTATCATCGGAATCCTGCACAAATACATCTAAAAAATGTTCAGGGTCAAAAGAAATCAGCACATTTCCCATATCGAACACTATATTTTTAATCATCGTTTTCTTCTCTTTCTCCGGCAATGTCCTTAATCACTTCTGCCGCAATTAGCAGACCCGCTACTGACGGCACAAAAGAAACACTGCCCGGAATATCTCTTCTATCCGTACATTTACGCTGTGTACCCGGCGGGCAAATACAATGATTGCGGCAGCTAATCGACATATCTTCCAGTGGGCGAACGGTTTCCTCTGTGGAGTAAACAACTTTTAGCTGTTTGATACCGCGTTTTTTTAATTCTTTGCGCATCACTCTGGCAAGCGGACACATTTCCGTTTGATAAATATCCGCCACCTTGAGTTTGGTGGGGTCAAGCTTATTGCCTGCACCCATACAGCTAATCACGGGCGTGCCCACGTTCTGTGCGCGCACAATCATGTCCAGTTTAGCCGTTACAGTATCCACTGCATCTACAATGTAATCATATTCTGCGAAAGGAAATTCCTCCGCATTTTCAGGCAGATAAAAACACTGATGTTTATGAACTACTGCCTGCGGATTGATATCGTGAATACGCTCTTCCATAACATCAACTTTATATTTCCCCACCGTTTTTCTGGTGGCAATAATCTGTCTGTTGATATTGGTTAAACAGACCTTATCATCATCAATTAAGTCAATGGTGCCCACACCGCTTCGTGCCAAGGCTTCTGCTGTATAACCACCGACACCCCCGATTCCAAAAACAGCGACTCTAGCCTCTGACAGTCTCTGCATACCCTTTTGACCCAGCAAAAGCTGAGTTCTTGAAAATTGATTTAACATATTCCACCTTTTCGATTATACCAAACGGACAAATTCAAACGATAACTTGGCCTAATTTTTCCTATTCTTATGATTTTACTCCCAGACTGGTTCTGCCTGTCAAGGAGCAAAAATTTATTCGTATTATTCTATTATATAGGATTCTTATCCGCCACGTCAAGAATCTCTGCTGATTGTTTTTATTCTGGTGTGTAGTACTACAATAAATACTCCACAGGTGAGAAGAAATAAAGGCAGAATGTATTTCTTTGAAGTTGACGATGACTCCCAAAAAATACGGTCCTGCCTATCCTGTCTATGAATGTATAGATAAATCTCTAATCCTGATTTATTAAAATAGATATTCGCAAAATTTTGTCTTGTAAATTTTTGCTATGAATCTCATGGATGGCTGATTTGTTTGCACTGTAAAAAATAGTATTAAAGCCTACCATTCATGCTTGACATCCTCCATGTATGTATTCGTGTACTCCCACTCTATTGTACAGAAGTGTATAGCTTACATTTTTCAATTCCTATTTTAAAATGACATAAACTCTTTCTTCTTACCCTTCCCATTGTTGTCTGTATAATGGATTGAGAGCGTTTTTTCTTTAAAATTCACTTTTAATTCAGCAAAATCAGAGGCGTTTTTTCTGATAATGTGCAGAGAAGAATCGTCAGTATCGGCAAGCTCAAACTCACCGTTGAAGGCATTGCATGTATTCCGGAAACGCATAAGAGAGAGTAAGGAATCCACAACAGGGCGTTTGATTTCTTGTTCAATCTCATCAATAGAATAATAATGACGGTTAATATCTCGACCAACCCTTGTTTTTTCAAGCAATTCCAAATCGTTCTTACCTGCCAACATGCCAACATAATAAACCTGCGGAATTCCCGGAGCAAAAAACTGTACGGCACGGGCAATCAAATAATCCTTGTCGTTGTTGCCCAATGCTGAATAATAGGTGCAATTCACCTGATAAATATCCAGATTGTTATAAGAAGCCGAGCTGTAAATTTTCTTTACATTGGCTCCAAACTGATAGATATCCTCCTGCGTCTTCTTAATCTCATCATCCGGCATTAAATCTTTTACATCGACAACACCAATGCCGTCATGAGTATCCAAGGTGGTAAACTGTTTACGGGGACAAATAGTAAGCCAGTTCTTTAGATATTGACTTTGTCCATAATACAAAGCGTTTAACAGTAACATCGGCAACGCAAAATCATAGACATAAAAGCCTTTGGATTCAATTTTTTGCTGCATAGTATAATGCTCATGGATTTCGGGCAGCAGAGTGACTTGATGCGGCTTTAGTATATCATCCACGTATTCTAACAACTCCCAAACATCCGGTTCCACAAAAAAACAAGTTGTGTTGGGTCTTTTGGTAGCATAGGCAAAAGCGTCCAAGCGAACAATCGAAACACCCTGCGAAGCCAAAAATTCAAGATTATCCCGAATGAATTTTTTGCCTGTTTCCGATGTGCAATTGATGTCAATTTGCTCTTCATCAAAGGTACACCACAATTTTTCTTTTGTACCGTCTGCAAATTCTGCCGTCACGTACGGGGCTCTTGGTTTTCTTTTATAGATTAAGTCTACCTGTTCTTCTGTAGGTTCACCGTTTTCCCAAAAGTCTTTATAACGGATAAAAAGATCTTTGTACGGAGAATTCTCTTTATTTTGGAGAAAATCTTGATAATATTTGCTTTTAGCTGAGATATGGTTAATCATATAGTCAGCCATTAAATAATACTTTTCTGAAATTGCTCGAATATCCTTCCAACTTCCAAAGGCAGGATCAACCTCATGATAGTCAATCGGCGCAAAGCCCCGGTCACCGGAGGACGGAAAAAAGGGCAATAAATGTACGCCTCCTACTGCATTACCGATAATATTATCCAACACATGTTTTAAATCTTTTAAATTCTGCCCCATAGAATCAGAATAGGTAATGAGCATAATTTCATTATTAATCTTTTTCATTGTATTTCTCCTCATCAACAAATAGATATATGTCATACGGTTATCATATATTTAAAATAAGGCATTGCATAGAAATTGTCAACTACAAAAATAGAAAGTAAATCAACTGACAAAAAAATCATTTTTTCGGACATAAGAAAAACTATATATCTCTTTTGTTGAAAAACAGCTTTAAATTCTGTTATAATGATAACAATTAATTAATATATGCAAAGATAAAAATGTTAACGATTACATCTATCAAATCATTTTTATAAAGGAGAAAGAAATGCCAACACTAAAGGACATTGCGAAAAAAGCGGGCGTGACGACAACAACTGTTTCAAGAGTGATTAACAACCGAGGGTATATCAGCAATAAAACAAAAGAAACGGTTTTTCGTGTAATGCAGGAGTTAAATTATCGTCCGAATGAACTGGCAAGAGCGCTGACGAAAAAACACAGCAATACCATCGGAGTCATTGTGCCGCATGTATCTCATCCTTTTTTCTCGAAATTAATCAGCCATTTGGAAAATGCCGCTGCCCAAAAAGGCTATAAGATTTTGCTTTGCAATTCTAAGGATGAACCGAAAAAGGAAATGGAATATATAGAAATGTGTCTATCCAACCGTGTTTCAGGCATTATATTATGCAGCAAATATCTGGATGCCGAGAAATTTTCCAGCTTGAAAATCCCTATTTTAAATTTAGAAAAAGAGGATGATTCTATTGCTGTCAGCATACAGTGCGACAATTATCAAGGCGGAAAAATAGCCGCTGAACACCTGATAGACTGCGGCTGTAAACAGCTTTTACACTTTGGCGGCATTGCCGGCAAAGATATGCCTGCCGACAGACGAGCCAAGGGTTTTACCGATGTTTGCAACAGTAAAAAAATATCCAATAAGGTCGTCATGACCAATCAAACCGCTTATGGAACAATGAAATATCATGACTATATTAAACAAGCTTTGCTTGAATATCCTGAAGTAGACGGAATCTTTGCCAGCAGTGATTTAATCGCCGCTCAGGTCATACAGGTGTGTCATAAAATGAACCGTAAGGTTCCGGAAGACCTTTGTTTGGTAGGATTTGACGATGTATCCATTGCCGCACTAACAACCCCCACGATCACCACCATTCATCAACCTGTCAAAGAAATGGCGCAGCTATCAATTGAATATGTCGATAAAATTGCCAATAACGAAATTGTTCCTTCAAAAGTAACTTTACCGATTACATTGGTTGAACGAGAATCTACACGAAAAAAGCATGGTAGACAGTGAATTTGTATTTTAAAAGGCACTTGTTTTAGAATATCATCTAATAAAATCAAGTAATTCATCGTTAAAATATAAAAATTATCTATGTAAACGATTGACATAAAAACAGGTAAGGTGTATAATCTAGCCAAAGACAATTCATTTACGAGGGTTAAAAATCCATTACTCTTGATTGGGATATAAATCGCTCTCGATTTCTAGGAGGTAAAATTCACATGAACAAAGCAAAAAAGTTCTTGTCGTTGTTTTTGGCCGCATCCATTATTTTAACCTTTGCCGCTTGCGGATCTAAAAAAAACGATAAGAAAACAGCAGACGGCTCAGGCACACAAAGCACATCAGACAACAAAAATGACGGACAATACGATCTCTATATTTTTAACACCAAAGGCGAAAATGCGGATGCTATGGACGCTGCAGCACAAGCTTTTGCTAAAGAAAAAAACAAAAAGGTCAAAGTCTTTTCTTTGGGCTCCGGCACCAACAGTGACGATACCCTTCGCACGGAGATGAACTCAAAAAACAAACCCGCTATTTTCTCTACTATGAATTCCAACGCCTTGCTGGAATGGGTAGAAGGCGGATTTGCTATGGATTTATCCACGGCTACTAACGAAGACTTCAAGAAATTGGTGAGTGACATTCCGGAGAGTTTTCACCTGAAAAGCGGGGACAAAAATTATGGTATCCCTTATAATGTAGAGGGTTACGGCTATATCGTTGATAAAGCAATGATAAGCGATTTATTTGGAAAAGAAAATATCGACAAATTTATTGCTGCTTTTAAAACAGCTACCTATGATGAATTTGAAGCTTTGGTCAATACTTTGCAAGCTTACATTCATGAAGGCACTGCGGGCAAAGTAACATTAAGCGGAGAGGAATTTACTCTTGCCGCTGAAAAATCCGGCAAAGCTGCCAACTTAGAGGGTGTATTCTCTGTCGCCGGTTCTGAAAAATGGACTTACGGAGATCATTTTGTAAATATCGCCGTAGACGCCGTCTTTAAAAACGCAGAGGCTGCGCAGGCTGCTACAAAAGCAGATTTAGAGGCCGGCAAAAACGCTTTTAAAGCTTATGCACAAGCTTTGGATTTAAAAACTTCAAATGCGACAACCCCCAGAGGACCCGATTTAATTAATGCTACTACAAACGGTTATGATCCCTCCGTAGCAAATTTTGCCAACGGAAAGGCCGTATTTATAAAACAGGGCAACTGGGCGTACGGTAATATCGTAAAAGCCAATCCTGATATCGCAGAAAGCTTAATTTTCCTGCCGATTAAAATGCCGTTTACCCAAGAAGATATTAAGGCAGACGGTTTAACCGTTGACCACATGTTGAAATCCATCCCTGTATTTGTACCCAACTACTATGTCATCAATGACAAAGTCAGCGACGAAGAAAAAGAATTGGCACAAGAATTCTTGGTGTGGCTTAACACATCAGAAGCCGGCCAAAAATTCGTAATTGAAAATATGAATTTTATCCCTTATAACGCTGACCCCACAAAAACATCCGCAGGTTATAGCTTAGGAGATTCTATAATTTCTTATATGGCAGAGGGCAATACCCTAACCAATGCTTATGCCGGAGCCCCCGCTGGCTGGTCTACCGATACTTTTGGTCAGCATATGATGGAAAACTATGTAAATAAAGCCGAATGGCCGGAAACAGCTTATGATGATATTGCCGATTATCTCATTTCAAGCTGGTCAGAAATGGCGAACCTTTCTTAATGCAAATTGCGATTTTATGATTCTGAAATAAAATTTCTAAATTTTAATAAAAATCAGCCAGAATAATCTGAGCAAGACCGTACAAGTGTCTCATTTAAATTTAGAATGATTAGCAGCTTGTGCGGTCTTTTCTATTATGGAGGACAAAATGGACAGATATTACCGCAAAAAATTCTTGCCGTTGGCTCTTCCTGCTTTGATTTTGTTTATCATGGTAATTATGGTACCTTTTGTGGTCGGAGTGGTTTATTCTTTTACCGGTTGGAGAGGAACCTATTTTGCAGGCGGAGAACATTTTTGGGAATCCTTTGTCGGATTCGACAATTATATAAAAGCATTTCGTTCACAAAAATTTATGGATTCTTTTATATACACAATTAAGTTTACAGTAGTGGCCGTTATTGTGATTAACGCAGTTTCCTTATGCCTGTCACTGCTGGCCACACAGTTAAAGCACGGTGCCGCAGCTTACCGCACGATTTTCTTTTTGCCCAACCTTTTGGGAGGACTGGCACTAGGCTATATCTGGCAGTTCATCTTTGAAATTGTTTTTTCTAAAATTCTATTTGGAGAAAATGGCTTTATCTCAATTCCGGCTTTGACAAACATGACGCAAGATAATACAAAAGCTCTGTTTGCCTTGGTATTGCTTTTTACATGGCAGATGTCAGGCTATATGATGATTATTTATACAACAGGGCTTAATAACATACCCAAAGATTTACCGGAAGCCGCCTCCATTGACGGCGCCAACGTTTGGCAGAAATTCAGACATATCACAGTACCGATGTTAATGCCTTCTTTTACAATCGTGTTCTTTTTAACTCTGTCCAAATGTTTTATGCTGTTAGACCAAAATGTGGCATTGACAGACGGTAATTTCGGGACAAGAATGTTGGCAATGCAGATTCTGAGAACCACCCGAGATGCCTCTCCCCCTGACTATGGGTTGGCACAGGCACAGGCGGTTATTTTCTTCCTGTTGATTGCAACCGTTACATTAATTCAGGTTTCTATTACCTCGAAAAAGGAGGTAGAATTATAATGTCTGGCAGTAAAAAAAGCAATATCGGACAGGGTGTTATCTATATTATCCTCACGGCTGTGTCCGTATTCACCCTAGCACCCTTGGTCATCCTACTGTTCAATTCTTTCAAATCCAACAATGAAATTGTGGAAACACCGATTGCTATGCCTCGTGAATGGTCTTTTGCTTATATCAGCAATGCCTCAGAGCAAATCAGTTTTTTTAAATCGATTGGTGTTACCTTTATCATCACCTTTTGCTCAGTATTACTGCTGATTCTTGTATCTTCTTTAGCCGCATGGGTGATGGTTCGCAGTAAAAGCAAACTGGCTGTAGGGTTGTATCTGGGATTTACCGCTGCCATGCTCATACCGTTCCAATCTCTAATGTATCCTCTTTTGGATTTTTTTGAGAAAATTGGTCTGAAAAATACCCCCGGGTTAATTTTCATGTACGGTGGTTTCGGACTCAGTATGTCGGTCTTTCTATATCATGGATTTATTAAAAGTGTCCCGCAGTCTTTAGAAGAAGCGGCCATCATTGACGGGGCCAATATCTTTCAGATGTTTTTTAAAGTGGTATTTCCTCTTTTGAAAAACATCACCGTCACTGTCATTGTCCTCAACAGTATGTGGATTTGGAACGATTATTTGCTGCCGTTTTTGGTGATTGGAAACAGTGAGGGCGTCAAGACACTTACACTCGAACTCTATTTTGCTAAACTGACCTCCGGACAATATGGAAATCCCTGGGAATTGATTTTCCCTGCTGTTTTTGTGACCATTATCCCGATTATTGCACTGTATATTTTCTTACAGAGATATATTGTCAGCGGTGTGGCGGATGGCGCCGTTAAACAATAGGA
>URPG01000052.1 GCA_900549675.1 uncultured Oscillospiraceae bacterium
ATTTTTACAGGTAAGATTTCTTTTGTAATATCTGTAAGTGAAAAAGCATGTACGGGTGTATAATTCATGGTATAGCCTTCATAAATGTTATCTCCGCACAATTGCTCGAAAATGACTGATTCGGTTTTTCCAATTTGCTGTTCGTGAAAATTCCGTTGCGTCTGCGTGACAACCGCAATCATTTGATGGCTGCGCTCGGTTTTAACTTTGTTGGAAATTTGGCCGGGAGCATCGTAGGCCTTTGTACCGGGACGGCGGGAATAGGCAAAAACATGCGCTCTCGAAAATTGAATTTCTTCCGCAAAAGCCAACGACTGCTGAAATTCTTCGTCCGTTTCACCGGCAAAGCCGACCATGATATCTGTTGTAATTGCCGCATTCTGAAAAGCCTTCCGTAAATCAGCCACGATTTTTCGATACTCGTTGGTGGTGTAGTGACGGTTCATACGTTTTAAAGTGTCGTCACAGCCGCTTTGCAAAGAAAGATGAAAAGAGGGGCAAAGCTTTTCCTGCTGGGCCAATCTTGCAATGACCTCGGGTGTTAGGCGTTCGGGTTCGAGGGAACCAAGGCGCACGCGAATAATTTTTTCTTCTTCACAGACGGCTTCGACAGCGTCGCACAGATGCAGGCCTAAATCCTCGCCGTAAGCAGGAAGGTTAATGCCAGTCAGCACCACTTCACGATAGCCGTTTTGGGCGAGCATATGCGTTTCTTGGCGGATATCCTCCAAAGCCTTTGAACGGACACGTCCGCGGGCATAGGGAATAATGCAATAAGAACAAAATCGATTGCAGCCGTCTTGGATTTTCAAAAAAGCTCTGGTTCGTTCCCCAAAAGAACTAATTTGCATGGACTCGAATTTTTCTCCCTTTTCATGAGGGGCAATATCGACGATTCGTTGTTTCGTAGAAAGATAATGCATAATATGGTGGGGTAAAATAGAACGATTTTTGGTACCGATGATGATGTCTGCATCTAAAAAACGGTCGGCGATTTCAGGAAAAGCCTGCGGCATACAGCCGGTCAAAACTGCAACTGCGTCAGGATTTGCTTTCTTTTCATGCCGCAGCGTTTGCCGGACTTTTTTGTCGCTGGCGGCTGTCACGGTACAAGAATTAATAATGATAATGTCAGCGGGTTCTTCAGATTCCGCTTTAAAAAAGCCATTGTTTAAAAGCTGTGACATCATCACTTCGGATTCATATTGATTCACTTTGCACCCTAAGGTGCGAATTTTAACTTTCATAACCACTCCATTATTCAATCGGCAGAAACGAAATTCTGCTGATAAGTTCACTCTGTTTTAGAATAAAAATTTTAACTTAAATTTGATGTGCTGTCCAAAGTTTCATTGAGGGTGGCCCATTGTTCCCATAGGGCATCTGATTTGGCTTGCAAGGCTGCCATTTCTTCTGAAATTTGTATGCTTTTTTCATAGTCGGCAGCCCAAACAGGATCGTTTAATTTTTCTGTCAAGACAGTCATTTGTTCATCTATTATCTCAATTTCTCTTTCACATTTAGAAAGCGCCGCACGTTGTTTTCGTAAAAAGGCATCACGTTCTTTTTTTAATTTGTAATTAATTTGTTTTTCTTCTTTTTGATTATCATTATTTTTATTTTGCGCTTGTGCCAATGTGGTGTCTAATTTCTCCTGTTCGCGCTGTTCTACAAAGCTGTCATAGTTGCCCTGATAAAGCTTGGCACCGTTTTTATCCAAATAATAAATTTTATCAGCCAATTTATTAATGAGGTAGCGGTCATGCGAAACCACCAAAAGAGTGCCGTCATAGTCCGTCAAAGTGTTTTCCAAAGCTTCACAGGAACCGATGTCCAAATGATTGGTCGGCTCGTCCAACAAAAGGAAATTGGTTTTGGAAAGCATTAGTTTCAGCAGTAAAATTCTGGCTCTTTCGCCGCCGCTCAAAGCGCCGACAGGTTTAAAGACATCTTCTCCTTGGAATAAAAAGATAGCTAAGGCACTGCGAATCTCCGTCTGTGTCATGGTCGGATACATATCCCACACTTCGTCTATGACCGTTTTTTCATCATGCAGTCCGCTTTGTGATTGTTGATAATAACCAAGATCAACATCCACACCGAATTTCACGAAACCGGAGTCAGGCTGATATTGATTCAATAAGATTTTAAGCAGAGAAGTTTTTCCGCAGCCGTTCGGTCCTACCAAAAATATTTTTTCACCTCTGCGAATATCCATATTGACATTTTCAAAAAGCCGGTGATTGCCAAAAGATAGTGCTAGATTTTTCACAAGCAAAGCCTCGTCACCGCAGCGCCTGCTGGCTTTAAACTGAAACCGAATGGATTTTGGATCATTTTCCGGTTTTGTAAGGTCTTTTGCCAAACGGTCAATTTGTTTTTGCTTGCTGGCAATCGTAATATAATTTCGAGCTTGGTTAAAGCGCTTTTGCTGTTCAATAATGCCTTCTATGCGCTGTATTTCTTTCTGGCGGCTTTCGTATTCCCGCTGTTCGGTCAATATTTTTTCTTCTTTTAAGACAAGAAATTTAGAATAATTTCCTTTGTAGCAGGTGAGATGAGTATGAGCCATTTCAAAGGTACGTTCTGTAATTTTATCTAAAAAATAGCGGTCGTGCGAAATGACAATATAACTGCCACGATAATTCTTTAAAAATTCTTCCAACCATTCTACGGAGTTAATATCCAAGTGGTTGGTCGGCTCATCCAACAATAGAAGGTTGGCTTCACTCAGCAGCATTTTGGCCAACTGCAATTTGGCTTTTTGACCGCCGCTTAGAATGCCCACAGGGTTTTCAATTTGATTTTCAGCAAATCCTAAACCAATTAAAGTGCTTTTGGCGCGTCCTCTGCAAGTAAGACCACCCTCGTTAACAAAGCGGTCATTGTATGAGGTTTGCTTGAGAATAAGCTGATTCATCTCCTCGGCGGTAAGATTATCTGAAGAAAGCTGATGATTTACTTTTTCCAGTTCTTGCTCCAAAGAGAGCAAATCAGAAAAAACCGTCATAACTTCATTAAAAGCTGTGCGGTCCAAATCTTTACAGACATGCTGTTCCATGTAGCCTAATTTGCTTTCTTTGGCATAGGCCATGCCGCCTTTGTCGGGTGTATATTCACCTGTTAAAAGTTTAAATAGGGTAGTTTTACCGCTGCCGTTGACACCTACCAAACCAATTCGGTCGCCCTTTTGCATTTCAAAGCTGATGTCTTCGACGATGACGGTATCCCCAAAACTTTTTGTCAGATTGTTTACGGTTAAAATAGCCATTTCCATCTCCTGGTTTACGAGCTGTATTTCAAGTTTCTATTATATAGGAAAAAACAAAAATTCGCAACTCTAAGTCTGATTGTGCGTGACATTACAAATTTCAAGAAGAAATAGGAATAAAAACGAGTGAAGATGTCTAAATTGCAATAGGATATTCTTGCTATTTTTTACGGGGTTTGTTATCATGAATAAGGCAAATACTACAACTGAATTATAATTGACGATAAACATAGAAGTTCTACACAGGAGGGAAACTGATGAAAGTGTTAACTGCCGAAAATATGAGAGAAATTGAAAGAATTGCTATTCAGGATAAAGCGATACCGTCGCTTCTTTTAATGGAAAACGCCGCTTTGGCTCTGTGCAGACATTGTCTGTCTGTTTTAGAGGAGATTCATGGGAAATCGGTTCTCATTATTTGCGGAAAAGGCAACAACGGCGGGGACGGAGCAGCTTTAGCCAGACTGCTGTTTGTCAAAGGTGTTAAAGTAAAAGTTCTGTATCTTTGTGAACCGGAAGAAACAAAAAACGATGCGCAGACCAATTATAAAATTTTGAAAAAATTAGGAATACCGACCGATAAAATGCCAATTTGCGATACAGCGTTTCTCAGCAGAATGCTTCATGAATCAGATTTGATTGTTGACGCACTATTTGGTACGGGACTTGGCCGAACACTTTCTGACTTTTATTGTCAGGCAATTGAGATTATCAATCAATCTGCAAAATATATATTGGCTGTAGACGTGCCTTCAGGGATTCACTCGGACGACGGACAGCTTATGGGAGCAGCAGTGCGTGCACATAAAACGGTAACTTTCTTTTTGGGGAAACAAGGACTTTATTTGAATCCCGCCTGTGAATATGTGGGAGAAATAGCCATAGAGGATATTACCATTCCGAGTGATATAGCGGAAAAGGTAGAGGTTACAGGCTCTGTTTTTACAGAAAAAGAAGTAAAAGCGTTGCTGCCAAAACGATTTTTTCGCTCGCATAAAGGCAGCTACGGAAAGGTTTATGTTATTGCCGGCTGTCGTGAAATGACAGGAGCGGCGGTTTTGTCGTCATCTGCTGCTTATCGTGTGGGTGCAGGTTGGGTTTGTTGTTGCGGAACCGAACCTGTCATCGATATTCTGCACCGGTCCTTGCCGGAAGCAGTTACCATGATTCTGCCCGATGAAAACGGTTTTTTGTGTAAAAAAAGTTTTGAAAGATTGGCAAAAAGCCTATCGCAGGCAAAATCAATTGTATTAGGGCCGGGTTTGGGTTTGACTGATTCAACCTGCGCTTTGGTAGAAAATGTTCTAATACATGCAAAGGCGAGCGTTGTGATTGACGCAGATGCTTTAAACGCAGCAGCACAAAACCCTGCAATCTTACAAAAGCTGCAAAAGAAAAGTGTGGTAACCCCTCATCCTACAGAAATGAGCAGACTCAGCGGTCAGTCAGTAGAAGAAATTTTGAACCATCCGATTGAAACAACAGTAAATTTTGCTCGAAAATATCAAGTTGTAACGTTGTTAAAAGATTCCAGAACAATTGTTGCCGACCCATCGGGAGAATTTTATATCAATCTTTCCGGCAGTCCTGCCATGGCAAAGGCAGGAACAGGCGATGTGCTCTCGGGCGTTATCGGCGGATTGGTTGCACCGGGGTTGGAGCCTTTTACCGCCGCCAAGTTAGGGGCTTATCTGCATGGAAAAGCTGGAGAAACTGCCGCAGACGATTTGAGTTTATATGGGGTAAATGCCGCTGATGTGGTGCAGGTTTTGCCAAAAGTTTTGAAAGCCTATTCATCATAGTAAAGTAGGCACTGTATCAGGGAGGAATCGTATGCAGAGTGAATTGCTGAAAAAGCTTGCCGTCATTACAGAAGAGGAACGCAGAATTTTACAGTATAAATCAATTAATAAAAGAGAATATACCAGTCAAAGTGATTTTAAAATTGAAAGAGAATTAATGCTTAAGAAAGGGCAGACAATACGGATTCGCCCACACACCCGTTTTGCCCCATTTCCCATGCATAGCCATGATTTTGTGGAGATGATGTATATGTGCAGTGGCAGTACGACGCATTGTATCAACGGGCAAGAAACACTTGTGCTGAAAAAAGGCGAGTTGCTGATTCTCAATCGTAATGCAAAACACTCCATTGAACAAGCAGGGGAAGATGATATTGCCGTAAATTTTATTGTTTTGCCTGCGTTTTTTGATTTAAGCTTTCAGTTAATTGGAGAAGATAATATTCTCGGACAATTTTTACTGAGTATCTTAAAAACAAATTCTACTTCTGTTCGCTATATGCATTTTCATGTGTCAGAAATTTTGCCGATACAGAATCTAATTGAAAATTTGATTTGGAGCTTAATTTACAATCAGGCCAATAATCGTCATATCAATCAAAACACCATGGCACTTCTTTTTCTTCAGCTTTTAAATTATACCGAGTATATGACCTTGTCACAATCTTCCGGGCATTCTGACGGGGTGATGATGAGCGTACTAAAAGAAATTGAAGAAAATTACCCACATGCCAGTTTAACGGATTTGGCGGAGAAACACCGTATGTCAGCCGCTTATTTAAGTGATATGATTCACCGCGCGACAGGTCAAACCTTTAAAAAATTGCTCCAAAATAAGCGTTTGGACAAGGCTGTGTTATTGCTGACAAAAAGCAAATTACCAATTGAGGATATTGCCGCATCAGTTGGCTACAGCAACACCAGTTATTTTTACCGTATTTTTCGCACCGCCTATGGAACTTCTCCCGGGGAATATCGAACAAAATTAAAAAGCAACCATAACTAAAATAAGGACAGGTTTTTTTTGAAAACTGCGTCCTTATTTTTTTATAACAATACCACTATACTGGAGTAAAGAACAGACAAAGGGGGAGGTATATTGTATTATCTGGCCATTGATATTGGAGCATCCAGCGGAAGACATATATTGGGCTGGGTTGAACAAGGGAAAATTAAGACAGAAGAGGTCTATCGTTTTGAAAATAACGCGGGGCTAACAAATAATCTTTTATGTTGGAATACAAAAGCTTTATTTCATCATATCTTAACCGGATTAAAACAATGTAAAATCATTGGTAAAATACCTGTCACTGTTGCCATTGATACTTGGGCGGTGGATTATGTTTTACTGGGGCAGAAAGGGGAAATCTTGTCCGAGGCTGTTTGTTACCGCGATAACCGAACGGAGCCGTTTGTAACCACAGTGGAGAAAAAGATTTCTTTTGAAAACCTATATCGAAGAACAGGAATTCAAAAACAGGTTTTTAATACGGTGTATCAGCTCATGGCAGAAAAAGAAACAAGACCACAAGTTTTTGCCCAAGCGGAGCATCTTTTGATGATTCCCGAATATTTTAACTATTTGCTGACAGGTGAAATCAAAAATGAATACACCAATGCCTCTACCACCGCTCTCGTTCATGCGGCCGATAAAAATTGGGATTGGGCTTTAATTGATTTACTGGGATATCCTGCAAAGCTGTTCGGAGCGTTGCATCAGCCGGGCAGTTCGGTGGGACATCTTTTGCCGGCAATACAACAAGAAATAGGTTTTAATTGTTCTGTGATTTTAGCCGCCAGCCACGATACCGCCAGTGCTTATCTTTCAGTTCCCGCAAAAGCGGAAAACAGCGTTTATCTTTCTAGTGGAACATGGAGTCTTTTGGGAACAGAAATTGACACTCCACTTGTATCTGATGCCGCAAGACAGGCTAATTTTACCAATGAAGGCGGCTACGAATATCGGTACCGTTTTTTGAAAAATATCATGGGACTTTGGATGATTCAGAGTATTCGCAGAAATTTGGACAAAAAATACAGCTTTGCAGAACTGGAACAATTTGCTCGGGAAGAGAATGATTTTCAAGGATTTGTTGATGCCAATGACGGCCGTTTTTTAAATCCTAAAAGCATGATAGAGGAAATTAAGTTGGCTTGTCGGGAAAGCGGACAGCCTGTCCCGCAGAATATCGGTCAGTTGATGCAATGTGTTTATCAAAGTCTAGCTAAAACATATGCGCTCACAATTCAAGAACTCGAAGAAATTACAAATAAGGTCTACACTGTGCTGCATATCGTTGGCGGCGGTACAAAGGACGTTTATCTCAATCAACTGACGGCCGATTATACGGGACTTACTGTATTAGCCGGACCAACCGAGGGAACCGTAATTGGAAATTTACTGTGCCAAATGATTGCCAATCGGGAATTTGACAGTTTAGAGCAGGCTCGGGCAGCTGTACGGGAAAGTTTTCCGATTCAAATGTATCAGCTGAAAGAAAAGCAATAAAAAACCAAGTAACAAGTAAGAAGAAAGGGAGTTTACAGCATGAGCAATTATAAAACTGCAAAAGAAAAATATGAGTCATTGGGCATAAACGTGGAGGAGGCTCTTTCACGCTTGTCACAAGTTCCAATCAGTATTCATTGCTGGCAGGGTGACGATGTTATCGGATTTGAAAACCATGGGGAGGCGCTTTCCGGGGGAATTCAGGCAACGGGAAATTATCCCGGCAGAGCCCGTACACCGGAGGAACTGATGAACGATTTCAGCAAAGCGATTTCTCTTATTCCGGGCAAGAAAAAAATCAACCTGCATGCGAGCTACGGGATTTTTGACCAGAATACAGATAGAGATACCATAGAGCCGAAACACTTCCAAAAATGGATCGAATATGCGAAAAAAGAGAATATCGGCATTGATTTTAATCCTACTTTCTTTAGTCATCCTATGGTGAAAAATGGATTGACACTTTCCAGCCCCGACCCGACAGTACGTGAATTTTGGATTCGCCACGGTATTGCCAGCCGAAGAATTGCGGCATATATCGCCAAAGAATTAGGGAAACCGGTGTTGAATAATATATGGATTCCCGATGGTTTGAAGGATGTTCCCGGTGATCGAATGGGTCCTCGTCAACGTTTAAAGGAAAGTTTAGACGCTATTTTGGGAGAAAAACTTGAAGGGGTTATCGATTGCGTAGAGAGCAAAGTGTTCGGCATTGGTTTAGAAAGCTATACCACCGGTAGTGCTGAATTTTATCTGGCTTATGCGGCCAGTCACCCCGGCGTATACAATTTGTTGGACAACGGTCATTATCACCCAACGGAAATGGTCAGCGATAAAATTTCTTCTATGCTCACTTTTTTTGATAAGGTTCCGCTGCACGTCACAAGACCGGTGCGTTGGGATTCTGACCATGTGGTTCTATTTGATGATGAAACCCGAGAAATTGCAAAAGAAATTGTCAGAAATAATGGGTTAGATCGTGTTTTAATCGGACTTGATTTTTTTGACGCCTCAATTAATCGTATTGCAGCTTGGGTAGTGGGAACACGAAACATGCAGAAGGCCTTGCTGTTTGCTCTTTTACAGCCGCAAGCAGAATTAAAAAATCTACAGGATAAAGCTGATTTTACAACCTTAATGGTTTTGCAGGAGGAGTTAAAAAGCTATCCTTTTGGTGATATTTGGAGTGAATACTGCAAAAGAGAGAATGTTTTAGAAGACGGAGAATGGCTGAAGAAAGTAAGAACCTACGAAGAAGAAATTCTGATGAAAAGGATATGAGAGGAAACATGATGAAAATGGAAGAGCTTGAGGTTATTCGGAAATTTATAAGAGTTTGTGAGGATGGTTGGAACAAAGGCTGGCATGAACGAAACGGCGGAAATCTCACCTATCGAATGACCAATGAAGAAATTGAAGAGTGCAGACCTTTTTTTGAAAATGAGAGAGATGGATGGACCGATATGAAGGTGCAGGCAGAAAATCTTGCAGGAGAGTATTTCATTACAACGGGCAGTGGAAAGTTTTTCAGGAATGTATCGCTTTGTCCGTCAAAAAATATCGGAATTGTGGAAGTTGACCCAAGCGGCTGTAAATGGAAAATTGTTTGGGGTCTTGAAAACGGAGCGGTGCCAACCAGTGAATTTCCAACTCATTTCATGAATCACAGTGTGAGAAAAAAGAGTACCAACGGTGAAAATCGTGTCATTTATCATGCACATACCCCAAATGTCATTGCATTGACGTATCTCATGCCGCTGACAGCGAGGGCCTTTACGCGCGCCTTGTGGCAAAGTGCTACTGAGTGTCCGGTTGTGTTTCCGGGAGGTGTGGGAGTCGTTCCGTGGATGGTACCGGGCGGCGCTGAAATTGCAAAAGCTACCAGCCGTGAAATGGAAAATTATGAAGCGGTGGTGTGGACTCATCATGGTCTGTTTTGTTCAGGTCCTGATTTTGACATTACCTTTGGACTGATGGATACCATTGAAAAAGCGGCGGAAATCTATCTCAAAGTTTTAAGCAGCGGCAGAGAAATTTTACAGACGATTCGGGATGATGATTTGCGTACTATTGCCAAAGAGTTTGGGGTTACACTGAGAAATGAATTCCTTTCGTAACGTTCATAAAAAGGAATTTTAAGTATGTTTGGATGGCAATTTGCTGAGTCATAGTCAAAATTAATAATGAATCTGAAATAGAAACAGACTTTAACAAAGTCTGTTTCTATTTCTTAATTTTAAGTTTACTCGCTTGTATGGTATTTTTCTTCTTTTTGTTTGCAAAGAACTTTATATCAATTGGATATTCCCAAAAAATATATAAAAATCATAGAATATCCGTGGTATATATAAAAATATTGTGATATTATAATATAAAATGAATGAAA
>URPG01000053.1 GCA_900549675.1 uncultured Oscillospiraceae bacterium
CGGCATTAGAATGATATCGGCACCCGCCTGAAACGCTTCACCGGCCGCCTCGGAGGAATTATAATGCTCTGTAATGGCTTCCATTTGCATGGAATCCGTAATAATCAACCCTTGATAACCTAACTCTTGTTTTAAAATTCCATCTATCCATTCTTTGGATAGACTGGCAGGTCGGTTATTTCCGCAGACATCCGGCACCGAAATATGAGCAACCATGATTAATGGAATTTTTTCCTGAACAGCCCTTTGAAATGGCACCAATTCCGCTTCTCTCATCTCTAAAAGTGTCCTGTCCGTCTGTGCAAATCCTTCATGTGTATCACCCTTTGTGCTGCCATGTCCCGGAAAATGTTTAAAACAAGGCAAAATACCGCTATCCTGCAAGCCTTTCGCCATTTGTAGTGACTTTTCACTGACTTGTTCCGGGTTGCTCCCAAAAGAGCGCTTCTGCACAACTGTATTTTGAGGATTCGTCAGTACATCTGCGGTAGGGGCAAAATCTAAATTAAACCCATACTTTTTAAGATAATCTCCAATAACCTTTCCCCTTTGGTAGGCCTCCTCTTTATTTGTGACAGAGTTTCTTACATCTTGAAATTTGGGAACAGAAAACTTTTCATGATTTCCGATGCGAGCAACAGAACCGCCTTCTTCATCTATTGAGAGAAACATTGGCATTCCTTGTGTCTTTATGGCATATTCTTGCATAGAATTCGTCATCTTTAGCAGAGAATCGGGATTCTCTAGGTTATCATGAAAAAAGATTAATCCGCTGACGGGATATTTTGCAAACGTCTTTTCAATTTCCTCACTCCATGAATTCCAGCTTTTTTGCCCGGTAATTGCCTCAGGTGTAACAATAAAAAGCTGTGCAACTTTTTCTTCCAAACTCATTTCGGATAATCTTTCCACAATTTGCTCTTCCATTGTGGAAAGATTATCCGTCACAGCAAAATCATTTTCTTGCCTATCCTGTTTTGGATTAAATTCTATATCTTCCTTTTCGGATTCCTGCACAGACAATAAAGAAGAAGCTTCTGAAGGAAAAACATCCACTGCGACCGGCTGAACAGATGGATTCATCCATGAAAAAATCAAAACGCCCGCTATTAAAGCAAAGATGCTGACAAGCCAATATCTAAATTTATGATTGACAATTTTTCTTTTCATCCCTGCCCCTCCTTTTTTGTTTCTTTTATAATTTCTATGGTAAAAATTATAATATCTGAATAAAAAAGCAGTAAAAGAGTTACGCTTTTACTGCCTTTGCTAAGTTAATTTTCCATTTTATCCACAGCCGCTCCGATAAATCCAATAAATAAAGGATGCGGACGGTTCGGTCTGCTCTTGAACTCAGGATGATACTGACAGCCCACAAAAAATCTATTTCGGGGAATCTCAACCGTTTCCACAATTCTTTCATCTGGAGAAACACCGCTGATTTTCATTCCATTCTGTTCAATAATTTCACGATAATCATTGTTAAACTCATAGCGGTGGCGATGTCTTTCATGAATCAGCTCTTTGCCATAACATTTTTCCATCTCCGTTCCGCTAAGAACTTTACAAGGATAACTGCCCAAACGAAGTGTACCGCCCTTGGCAATATGCTTGTTTTGGTCAGGCATAAAATCAATAACTTTATTGAGGCCGTATTCATCAAATTCACCTGAGTTTGCGTCTGAAACTCCACAGACGTGACGGCAGAACTCAATAACCGCAATCTGCATCCCCAAGCAAATTCCCAAATACGGAATATCATTCTCTCTGGCAAACTTTGCCGCGACAATCATACCCTCAATCCCTCTGTCCCCAAAACCGCCCGGTACAATAACACCGTGGCAGCCCGCCAAAATGTCGGCCGCATTCTCTTCGGTTAAGCATTCGGAGTCTACCCATTTGATATCCACCTTACTGCCATGCTCATATCCGGCATGACGAAGTGACTCCATAACAGAAAGGTAAGCATCATGTAATTTCACGTATTTACCCACCAAAGCCACTTTAACCAGCTTTTTGCGGCGTCTGATTTTATCAATCATGCTTTTCCATTCGGTCATATCGGGGTCCGGCGCATTGATATTGAGTTCACGGCAGACGATGTTCGAAAAATTATTTTTTTCCAACATTAAAGGTGCCTCATAGAGAACAGGAATCGTCATATTTTCAATAACGCAATCCGGCTTTACATTGCAGAATAAAGCAATTTTATCGCGGATACTTTTGTCTACGGGTTCATCGCTCCTCATGACAATGATATTGGGAGAAATGCCCATAGACTGCAATTCTTTAACCGAATGCTGTGTTGGCTTTGATTTATGCTCTCCGGAGCTTTTCAGGTAAGGAACCAACGTCACGTGAACAAACAAGGCATTGCCGGGGCCTGCCTCATGCGCCACTTGACGAATAGCCTCTAAAAATGGCTGGCTTTCAATATCACCTGCGGTGCCGCCGATTTCCGTGATGACAATATCCGCATTGCTTTGCTCTCCGACATTATAAATAAAGCTTTTGATTTCACTTGTAATATGAGGAATCACCTGAATGGTTTCTCCCAAATATTCTCCGTTGCGCTCTTTATTTAAAACATTCCAGTAAACTCTGCCCGTTGTCATATTGGAGTACTTATTGAGGTTTTCATCAATAAAACGCTCATAATGGCCAAGATCCAAGTCTGTTTCCAAGCCGTCCTCTGTCACATAGACCTCTCCATGCTGATAAGGACTCATCGTGCCGGGGTCAACGTTAATATACGGGTCCAGTTTTTGTGCAGTGATTCGCAGACCTCTAGCCTTCAAAAGTCTGCCCAATGCCGCTGCCGTAATACCTTTTCCAAGCCCGGATACTACACCGCCCGTCACAAAAATATACTTAGCCATTTTTCAAAAATCTCCTTCATTTAACACGAAAATGTCATGCCAAAGGGTCTGTTTGCAAAACAAAGCAATAAAATCCTCTTTTTTACAAACAAACCCTTGTCAAAACGAATCCGCTTCCTGTATTCTCTACAATCTTCTATTCTTTCATTTCTTTATTTTACCCAAAAACAGGCACTCTGTCAACCCTATTCCAAGGTTATTCAAAACTGTAAATTTTTAGATTTCAATCACACCGTCAAAGGTTTTTTCAGCTGTTCCGGTCAAATAAACTGCTTCATCGGTATAACGGACAAATAAATCTCCGCCCAAGACAATCACACGAATTTCTTTATCTTTACGGCAATATCCATTTAGAACAGCGGCAGCGGCGGCGGCGCAAGCGCCCGTTCCGCAGGCCATGGTTTCACCGCTTCCACGCTCCCATACACGAATTTTAATGGTGTTTTCGTCAATAATCTCAACAAATTCGGTATTTACACGTTCGGGGAACAGTGGGTTAAATTCAAATTTAGGCCCGATATCAGATAACTCCAGCTTATCCACGGAATGTACAAAAACCGTGCAATGTGGATTGCCGACAGAAGAACAAGTGATATTGTACTCGATATCGCCAATCTCAATCGGATAATTGACAATCTGTTCTTCTGATAAATTGACCGGAATTTTCTCAGGTGAAAATTCAATCTTACCCATATTGACCTTAACACGCAATACCTTATTATCCTTTGTGCTTAGCGTGCAAGTTTTGATTCCACTGAGGGTTTCAATCTGCATTTCTTTCTTTTGAACCATCCCATTATCATAGAGGTATTTTGCCGCACAGCGAATGGCGTTGCCGCCCATTCTGCCTTCACTGCCGTCCACATTAAAAATTCTCATTTTAGCGTCGGCTTTTTCTGACGGACTCAGCAAAATCATCCCCTCGCCGCCGATACCCGTATGGCGGTCTGATAAATAGAAGGACAGAAATTCGGGAGATGCAACTTCTTGTTCAAAACCATTGACACAAATGAAGTCATTTCCGCAGCCATGCATTTTGGTAAATGGCAGCACCTGCTTTTCTTTTCGCAGGCTGTTGATATCTACAATTTCTGTATTTTCGGGTGTATAGTGGCTTAACAAACTATCCACCAATGCGTTGGCAGTATCAATAGCTGTCAAACAGGGAATGCCCAAAAGACTTGCTTTTCTTCTGATTTTCACACTGTCGCGGGCGGGGTTTCTGCCTTTGGCAGAGGTGGAAATGACATAATTTACTTTCTTACTCTCCAAAAGTGAAATCGTATTGTTAGGGCCCTCATGAATTTTATCAATTACGTTCACGGTCAAGCCGCTTTTCATCAGAACAGCTGCCGTACCCATTGTGGCATACAGCTTAAAATCCATTTTTGAAAACTTCTTGGCAATTTCAGAAATTTCGGCTTTATCTGAATTTCTGACGCTGATAAATACGCCGCCGGTTTTTTCCATTTTACTGCCGGAGGCAACCAAGCCTTTATAAAGCGCTTCTTTCATATTATTGCCGATACCCAAAACTTCGCCGGTCGATTTCATTTCCGGTCCCAGATGAGTATCAACATCCGTCAGTTTTTCAAAGGAAAAGACGGGTACTTTTACGGCAGTATACGGAGAAGTGGGATAAAGTCCGGTTCCAAAACCTAAATCTTTGAGTTTTTCACCCAAGCTCACGCGAGTTGCCAAATCGCACATCGGCACACCTGTCACCTTGCTGATATAAGGAACTGTTCTGGAGGCACGGGGATTGACTTCAATGACATAAATCTCGCCGTCTTTCAGAATATACTGCATATTGATAAGACCCAAGGCATTCAGCCCGCGGCTGAGCTTTTCCGTCACTTCAATAATTCTGGCGGTCATATCATCATCGATATCAGAGGCAGGGTAGACCGCAATACTGTCACCCGAATGAATCCCTGTACGCTCAACGTGCTCCATAATGCCGGGGATTAGAATCTCATCACCGTCACAAATGGCGTCTACTTCCAACTCTTTGCCACTCAAATATTTATCGATTAAAACGGGGTTATCCTGTTTTGTAGTGAGAATAATTTTCATATACTCTCGAATATCTTCATCGCAGTAGGCGATAATCATATTCTGACCGCCCAACACATAAGAAGGACGCATCAACACGGGGTATGTTAACTCCTGTGCGGCTTTTAGGGCTTCTTCCTCTGTCATGACGGTAAACCCTTTCGGGCGTTTAATTCCTGATTCTTCCAGCAAAGCATCAAAGCGCTCTCTGTCCTCCGCCATATCAATGCTGTCGGCAGACGTACCAATAATTCTGACATTGTTTTCAGAAAGTGTTTTTGTCAGCTTAATCGCTGTTTGTCCGCCGAAAGCCACCACAACACCCAACGGTTTTTCCATATGGATAATATCCATAACATCCTCAGGAGAAAGGGGTTCAAAGTACAGGCGGTCCGCCGTATCAAAGTCAGTTGAAACGGTTTCCGGGTTATTATTGATAATGACGACCTCATATCCCATTTCCTGCAAAGACATAACAGAATGCACGCTGGCATAGTCAAATTCAATACCCTGTCCAATACGGATGGGACCGGAACCCAACACAATTACTGTATTTTGACTGTCATTCACAAACGGAAGAGCCTCATTTTCGCCTCCGTTTTCTTCCAAGTCATAACTGCCGTAAAAATACGGTGTATGAGCGGCGAATTCACCCGCACAGGTGTCGACCATGCGGTAGGTTGTCTTTCTCTCAAAGGTGACTTTTTGGCCGCTTAAACGTTCAATAGTGCTGTCGGGATATCCTAATTTCTTTCCTTTTGTGTAAAGCTTTTCTGTCAGCGTTTGAGAAGACAGCTCTCTTTCATAAGAAAGCAAGTTTTGAAGTTTATATAAAAACCACTTGTCAATCCATGTTTTTTCATGCAGTTCTTCAATAGAAATGCCGCGTTTCATCAGTTCATAGAGCGCAAAAAGACGTTCATCTGTTGCATGAATGGTGATTTCCCAAAGCTTTTCATCACTTTCTTTAGCAAATTTAGGCATATTCAAAGTGTCTAAAGAAATTTCAGCACCGCGAACCGCTTTCATCAGTGCCATTTCAAAGCTATCGGCAATAGACATTACTTCGCCTGTTGCTTTCATTTGTGTGCCTAAATTTCGTTTGGCATACACAAATTTATCAAATGGCCATTTGGGGAATTTTACCGCTACATAGTCAATGGAGGGTTCAAAGGCGGCATAAGTCGTACCCGTTACAGCGTTTTTAATCTCATCCAATGTATAGCCAATGGCAATTTTGGTGGCAACTTTGGCAATCGGATAGCCTGTTGCCTTAGATGCCAGTGCAGAAGAGCGTGACACACGGGGATTCACTTCAATTACCGCATATTCAAAAGAAGTGGGATGCAGGGCAAACTGACAGTTACAGCCGCCCTCTACGCCCAACTCGTCAACAATTTTAAGCGCCGCTGTTCTCAACATTTGATATTCTTTATCCGCAAGAGTCACAGCAGGAGCGATGACAATACTATCACCTGTATGAATCCCAACAGGGTCAAAATTTTCCATAGAGCAAACGGTAATGGCATTGCCCAAGCTGTCCCGAATGACTTCAAATTCAATTTCTTTCCAGCCAGCGATACTTTTCTCAACCAAAATTTGAGTGATAGGGGAAAGCGCTAAACCGTTGGCGGCGAGTTCCATCATTTCTGTTTTATTATCCACTATACCGCCGCCGCTGCCGCCAAGCGTGAAAGCAGGACGAATGATGACAGGATAACCGATTTCATCGGCAAAATCCAATGCGTCATTCACAGTAGTCACAACCTTGGAGGGAATACAAGGCTGATTGATTTTCTCCATTGTATCTTTAAAAATCTGTCTGTCCTCTGCCTTATCAATCGTTTCAGGAGAGGCGCCCAACAAGCGAATACCCTGCTCCTTTAGAAAACCCTCTTTGGCAAGCTGCATGGAAAGTGTTAAACCGGTTTGTCCGCCAAAACCGGAAAGAATGCTGTCTGGTTTTTCCTTAATCGCGATTCTCTTAATGGTTTCAATGGTAAGCGGTTCAATATAAATTTTATCGGCCATTGCATTATCTGTCATAATTGTGGCAGGATTGGAGTTAATGAGCACAATTTCAATGCCGTCTTCCCGTAAAGCACGGCAAGCCTGTGTGCCGGCATAGTCAAACTCAGCCGCTTGTCCAATTACAATAGGACCTGATCCAATGACCAAAACTTTTTTAATTTCTTGATTTCTTGGCATATTATTTTTCCTCCATCATGCTAAAAAACTGATCGAACAACATGGCTGTATCCTGCGGACCGCCACAGGCCTCTGGGTGAAACTGAACAGAAAAAGCTTTATAATTTTGATAAGCAACGCCTTCATTGGAACCATCATTGACATTGATAAACGTTTCTTTTGCCACAGCGGGATTCAAACTTTCTTTGACAACCGCATAGCCATGGTTTTGGCTGGAGATATACACCCTGCCTGTTTCCAGATTCTTAACCGGCTGATTGCCGCCCCTGTGTCCATATTTTAGCTTTTCTGTACGAAAGCCATTGGCCAATGCTAAAACTTGGTGTCCCAAACAAATGCCGAATACAGGAAACCCTGCTTCCAATATTTCTTTTACATTTTCAATAATGGCAGGGTCTTCGGCAGGGTCACCGGGACCATTTGACAGCATCACACCGTCTATATTCATTTCCTTCAGCTCTGCGGCTGTCGTCAAACAAGGACAAACTGTGATTTTGGCTCCTCTGTCACCCAGCTTGCGGCAAATATTTTCTTTCAGACCAAAATCCATAAGCGCAACGTGGCGGTGACCGTTTGGATTACCGGTTTCATATTTCTCTTTGGTTGATATCGTCTGTACGGCTTTTTTAATCCGATACGCTTTAATTTTTGCCAAATCCGCCTTAGCGGGATCATCTGTAATCATCGCATTCATCGTTCCGTTTTCACGAATGGTTTTGGTGAGCGTACGGGTATCCACCCCTTGAATGGCCACAATATTGTTTTGCTTTAAAAAAGTGTCAATACTGCCCTCTGAACGAAAGTTAGAAGGAGCTTGACACCAATCTTTAACAATATAAGCACGAGCAGCAATACTGCCGCTTTCAAAATCCTCTGTAATTACACCGTAATTTCCAATCAATGGAAAAGTCTGGACAATCATTTGCCCATAATAGCTTTTATCGGTCAGTGTTTCCAAGTACCCTGTCATACCGGTTGTGAAAACAACTTCGGCAATGACATCTTCTACCGCACCAAAAAATTCACCCTGAAATGTCTTTCCATTTTCCAAAATCAAATATGCCGTTTTTCCCATGTATTTGCTCCTTCCTGCGGTGAAACCGCCCCTGCCAATGGATTATTGATTATCTGCCCACACCAAGCGTTTGGTGTGGGCATGATTTTTCCTTATCCTTTTTTTACCTCTAAAATATCTTTAGAGTATCCTGCAACATCCAGACCATAATCTCCCGTGAAACAGCCGGTACACATATCAATGCCGCAGCCTTCACAAGCTTTCTTTAAGCCTTCTATACTAATATATCCCAAAGTATCCGCTCCGATTTTTTGGCGGATCTCTTCTAACGTCATTTGGTTGGCAATTAAATTTTCTTCACTGTCAATGTCCGTGCCAAAATGGCAGGTATAGCGAAAAGGCGGCGAAGAAATCATCATATGCACTTCTTTTGCTCCTGCTCTTTTCATGGCAGAAACAATTTTTGCACTGGTGGTTCCGCGAACAATCGAGTCATCTACTAAAACAACTCGTTTTCCTTCTACCGCAGCGCGCAGCGGATTCAGCTTCATGACCACCGCATTTTCTCTTTGTGCCTGCGTCGGGAAAATAAAACTCCGCCCGATATAACGGTTTTTAACAAAACCTGTTGCCAAAGGAATTCCGCTTTCTTCGGAAAAACCAATTGCAGCATCTAATCCGCTATCGGGTACACCACAGACAATATCCGCCTCTACCGGATATTCCTTTGCCAGCATAACACCCATACGGCGACGGCTTTCATAAACGCTTAGACCGTCCAAAATGGAATCAGGTCTGGCAAAATAAACATATTCAAAAATACAAAGACTCTCACGGTCAGATTTTAATGCAATTTCACTGCGCAAAATCTTACCGTCTTCAATCAGAAGAACCTCGCCCGGCTTTACATCCCTGACAAATTTGAATCCACAGCTATCCAGCGCACAGCTTTCCGATGCTACCGCAATGCCGGATTCATTTTCACCAATACATAAAGGACGGTACCCGTTTGGATCGCGTACAACGGCTATTCTTTTCCCCGGACCCATTACAATCAGGCAAAAAGCACCTTTTAAAAGTTTTGCCGCCGCAATGACACCACTCATAAAATCTCCTGCCCGAATGATACGGTAGGCAATTAAAGAAGAAACCACTTCACTGTCACTGGTAGCCGTAAAATCAAGACCATATCCTTCCAGTTTTTCACGAATATCTTTTGCATTAATAATATTTCCGTTATGCACAGTAGCGATTCTGCCTGTCAGATATTCTGTAACAAAAGGCTGTACATTGCAGGCTGCATTGGATCCGGTGGTGGAATATCGAGTATGTCCAATGGCAATCGGACTTTTTGGCATGGTTCGCATGACATCCGGCGTAAACACTTCACTGACTAAGCCGACTTCTTTTTTGCACACAATGGCATTGCCAGAGGCTACCGCAATACCGGCACCTTCCTGCCCTCTGTGCTGCATTGCCAAAAGAGCATTATACGTAATACCGGCAGCCTCTTCATTCTCTTGCATACCGCCTGTTAAACTAATGCCAAAAACAGCACATTCTTCCTGCAATTTATCGAAATGCATTTTTACACCTTTTCCCTTTCTAAAAACAACGCCAACCCGCTTGTGAAACCTTTTCTATTATACACTATTTTTAAGAATCCGAAAAGAGCCTGT